>SEEY01000057.1 GCA_004211235.1 Rubrivivax sp. | reverse complement strand
ATGGTGTTCGAGTCGCCGCTGGTGGACGCCAGCGGCCGGCAGATCGGCTGGATGGGGTCCATCCTCGACATCACGAACGCCAAGCGCATGGAAGACCGCGAGCGCCGCCAGGGCGAGACGCTGGCCCACAACGCACGGCTGACCATGCTCGGCGAGGTCGCCTCCACGCTGGCCCACGAGCTGAACCAGCCGCTCACGGCCATCGCCAGCTACAACGCCGGCATCGCCAACTCGCTGGCCAAGCTCGGCGTACAGGACGAGCTCGTGCTGGGTGCGCTGCAGCGCCTGGGCCAGCAGGCCGAGCACGCCGGCCGCATCGTCGCCCGCATCCGCGAGTTCCTGACGCGGCGCGAACCCCGCCACGAGCACTGCGACCTGCACGAGGTCATCGTCGCCGCCATCGAGCTGCTCAAGCGCGACTGCCAGCGCCGCGGCGTCACGCTGGACGTGAACCTCGCGCCCGACGTGCCGGCCGTGCTGGCCGACGCGGTGCTCATCGAGCAGGTCGTCATCAACCTGGTGCGCAATGCCGCCGATGCGCTGCTGGCGCGCGAGTCTGGCCGGCGCATCGCCGTCAGCAGCCGCGTGGCCGGCGAGTTCGTGCGCATCGATGTGTGCGACAACGGACCCGGCCTGGCCGGCCTGCGCGTCGAGCAGCTCTGCGCGCCGTTCTATTCCACCAAGACCGACGGCATGGGCATGGGCCTGGCCATCTGCCGGTCCATCGTCGAGGCGCACCAGGGTGTGCTCGACGCCAGCGAGGCGCCCGGCGGCGGCGCGCTGTTCTCTTTCAGTCTGCCGCTCACATGAACCCCTCGTCCAACGAGTACGTTGGCCGGTCCCCCGAGGGGACGGCGATGCTCGCGGCATTGAGCCGCGAGCACATCGCCATGGCGGGCCGGCTTGGGAGCGGCCCGGCGCTCGGCCCGCAGAACTCAAGCGTCTAACGGAGAACTGAAATACAAATGGGCACCGTCCACCTCGTCGATGACGACCCCGGCGTGCGCGATGCGCTGGCCTTCCTGCTGCGCTCCCGGGGCCTGGACGTGCGCGCCTTCGACGGCGGTGCGGCGCTGCTCGCGGCGCTGGACGAAGAAGCGTCGCCGCGCGGCATCTTCCTGCTCGACGTGCGCATGGAGCCCATGAGCGGCACGCGGTTGCATGACGAATTGCTGGCGCGCCGCCTCAGGAACCCGGTGCTCTTCCTGACCGGGCATGGCGACATCCCGATGGTCGTCGAGGCATTGAAGAAGGGCGCCTTCGACTTCCTCGAGAAGCCCTACAGCGACAACGCGCTGGCCGACCGCATCGCGCAGGCGCTCGCCGTGGACGCCGCGATGCAGGCCGAGGGTGCCCAGGTGGCCGAGCGTGCCGCGCGGCTGGCGAGCCTGACCGAGCGGGAGCACGAGGTCATGACCCGCGTGGCCGCCGGCAAGCTCAACAAGGTGATCGCCGACGAACTGCACGTGTCGGTCCGCACCGTCGAGGTCCACCGCGCCCGCGTGTTCGCCAAGCTGGGCGTGCGCTCGGCTGCCGAGGTGGCCACCTTGATCGCCGCTCGCTAGCGTGAGCCCCTCGCCCGGTCTGGCGCGCTGGACGCGAGCCAGCCAGTCGGTCTTGCAGACCGCGCAGCCGGCGGAGCGGCTGCTCTTCGGCAGGCACGGCAAGCCCACAGGGCTTGCCGTGTCCGGCCTCAGCCCCCGTGGGGACGAGGCCGCTCGCGGCATTGAGCCGCAAGCAGCCGCTGACGGGCCGGCTTGGGAGCGGCCCGGCGCTCGGCCCCAAATGCGCTGGTTTTGCCTTCCGGCGCCAACGCGAGGCATGTCAACCCAAAGCGGCGCAATCGTTGGCCGGCCAGGCCCCGCCGTGGGGCAAAAAATCGTGGCATCCCTAGTTTTAAGGCTGGCATGGGGTTTGCACTAGTGGAAATGCCGAAGCGATCTGCTTCGGGGCAATCAAGGAGTACCCCACACCATGACCGCATGGACCACACTGCGCCCGCTCACCCTGTCGGCCGCCCTGCTCGCACTGACCACGTTCGCCGCCCCGGCGAGCGCCCAGGAGCCCACCATCCCCGAGACCGCTGCACGCTCCCTGCTGCGTGAAGCCCAGGGCGAATACCTGCTGGACGACGGCCGGACCCTGAAGGTTCACGTCGGCGTGCGCCGTCTGGGCGTCGCCATCGACACCTCGTCGCTGCAAGCCTGGCGCGTCGAGAGCAATGAACTGCTGGTCAGCCCTGACGGCATGCGCCGCGTGCGCCTGTATCGCAATGTCGACGGCAGCGTCGACCGCGTCGCGCTCGAAACCGACAAGGTGCGCTGACCCCACACGGCCGGCGCCCTGCCGGCCCGTTCTCGCGGAGGCGCACCTGCTGGTGCCGGCATCAGTGCGCCGCCGCGAACCCCATCACCGCATCCATCACATCCACGCTCGACGTCGCACCCATCTGCGCGTCGAGCGATGCGACACCGTGGTCCGCGCCGCGCACCCGCTTGAGCATCAGCCGGCCGGAGCAGCTCGTCCAGGTATCGACGTTGCCGGCGGCGGCGAACGCGGCGCTGTCCAGTGATTCGCCGCAGACCATCGCCGTGCGCGCCTGCTGCTGCCGGAACTCGCCGATGACCACCGGGTTGACCCAGGCCTGGCCCGATGACGCCACCAGCACCGGATTCACCGACCACGTCGCCGCGTCCCAGGCGCCGGTGGTCTGCATGACGCTGTCGCTGTCGCTGTCGCCGATGATGCCCAGGTAGGGCGGCGCCGCGCTACCCGGCGCGCACGGCGTGGCGGGCTGATTGAAGGTGGCCGACGCCGGCCCCGCCAGCGAGACATGCCGGTTGAACGTGGCGGGCGATTCGCACCACATGCGATTGGTCATCACGCCGCCCATCGAGTGGCCCATCAGCGTGATGTCGGCGAGGCCGTAGTCGCTGCGGACCCTGGCAGCCAGCGCCTGCAGGAAGGCCTTGTCGTCCTGGCCCGAGGTCATCGCGTAGTTGCTCCACGTCGTCGCGCCGGGGTTGCTGGCGATGTGCTGGCCCTGCGGGATCACGAGCGTCACCTTGTTCGCATCCAGCCAGCGCCAGTTGATGCTGTCCGTCGTCGTCGTCGTGACGCTGCTGTTCAGGCCCACCTGGTAGGCCACCGCATTGAGGTCGCCGCCGCCGCCGTGCAGCAGCACGATGGCGCGCGTCGCGCCGGCCGTGCGGTAGACGTTGACCGCATGCGGAAAGCCCGCCACGGTGATGGCCTGCAGCTGGTCGGTCGTCGCGGGCGGCAGCGTGGTGCCGCCGCCGCTGTCGCCGCCGCCACCGCCGCAGGCCGTCAGCAGCAGCGTCAGCGCCAGGGCGCCGGGGAGTCGAGCTTTCACGAGCGTTTCCTTCCTTGTCATTTGCGCGCCCGGCCGTCCAGCCAGGCCGCGCGGATCTGGCGTCCGCAGGCCACCGAGGCGGTCGCCGGCTTCTCGCTGATGTCGCCGCTCAGCAGGCCGCCACGCTGCTCGCGCGCGACCACGCCGTAGAAGCGCTTGTCGGCGCTGATCCACGGATAGAAGCCGAACGCTCCCGGGCTGCTGAAGGCGCCGTCGCCCAGCTGCGGGTCGTCCTCCACCCAGTGACCGAGGCTGTAATGCCAGCTCTCGGCCGCGGGGATGGGTGTCTTCACCGCGTCGCCGGGGCAGCGGCGTGGATTCGTGCAGACCGCCTCGGTGCCGAGCAGCGCGCCGAGTTGCAGGCGGCCGTCCAGCAATGCGCGCAGGAAGCGGCTGTAGTCGGCCGCGCTCGTCACGCCGCCACCGGCCGGCATGGCCTGGCTGTAGCTCAGCCGCCAGTCGTCGCCGAGCGCGGGCGCCAGTGCCTGCTTCACGGCCAGCGCCAGGCCGTCGGGGCCCTGCTCGCCCAGGCCCATCAGCACGGCATGCTGCTGCATGTGGCCGCCGTTGTAGTCGAAGCGGTTCTCCGTCGCCGTGTCCTTGCGACCGCGGCCGTTGAGCAGGCTCTGCTGGCAGGCGGCGATGGCCTGGTCGCGCCGGCAGACCCGGTAGCGCGTGTAGCCGGACTGGAAGTGCAGGAACTTCACATCCTCCGCGGTCAGCTGCCCCTGGCGACGCTCGGCGACGAAGGCGCCGTACAACCATTTGGAGGCCGACGCGATGGCCATCTGCGTGCTTCGCTCCGGTGCGCCCTCACCGGCCTTGCCGCCCGCGAGAAGCTGAGTCGCATCGCCGATCTCCCAGTAGAAGGGCTGGGCGGCGACGCAGGTGGCGGCGCTCTCGGCCGTCTGCCGCGCCGCGGCGGCGCGGTCGAGCGGCTCGGCCTGGGCCAGCAGCGAAGTCAAAGCCAGGGCGGTGAGGGGCAGACGGTGCATGCGCCGATGCTGCCCTGCCACCGGCATGAAGGCGTTGCCGCCGCAGTTGCAGTGCTTGCAGGGCCTGACGACGGCGGCCCGGCGCAACCGTTTGTCATCGTTTTCGGTCGGCCGGGCGGTGCGGCGCGTCCCTACCATTGCCGCATGAGCCGCATCCTGATCGCCGACGACGAAGCCGAGCTGCGCGGCCTGCTGCAGCGCTACCTCACGGAGCACGGCCTGAGCGTGCGCGCCGTGCCCGACGCCGCCGCCGCCGCCCAGTTGCTGGCACGCGAGCGCTTCGACGTGCTGGTGCTGGACCTGATGATGCCCGGCGAGGACGGCCTGTCGCTGTGCCGCCGCCTGCGCGGCCAGGGCGAGACCATTCCCATCCTGATGCTGACCGCGCGCAGCGATCTCGTGGACCGCGTGCTGGGCCTGGAGATGGGCGCGGACGACTACCTTGCCAAGCCCTTCGCGCCGCGCGAGCTGCTGGCGCGCATCCAGGCGATGGTGCGGCGCCAGCAGCAGCTCGGCGCCCATCTCGGCCCGGCCGGCGAGGCCGCCGTGAGCTTCGGCCCGTTCACGCTCTACCCCAGCCAGCGCCGCCTGGAACGCGACGGCGTGGCGGTGGAGATCAGCACCGTCGAGTTCCAGCTGCTGCGCGCGCTGGCCAGCCAGCCCAACCGCCCGCTCGGCCGCGAGAAGCTGCTGACGATGGCCCATGGCGACGAGCATGGCGTGAGCGACCGCAGCCTGGACGTCCAGGTCATGCGGCTGCGTCGGATCATCGAGGCCGACCCTGGCGCGCCGCGCCACATCCAGACCGTGTGGGGCCTGGGCTACGTCTTCCTGCCCGAGCCCGACGCGCGATGAAGCTCGGCCTTTCAACGCTGTTCGGCCGCAACGTCTGGCTCATCGTTGCCCTGATCGTCGTCGGCCAGATCGTCAACGCACTGGCCTACGGGCAGTTCATCGCCAGGCCGAGGATCCGTCAGTCGGCGGAAGCCACGGCACGCAGCCTGCAGGCCGTGGGCGAGGGCCTGAGCCTGCTGCCTGAAGCCCAGCGCGCCGGCTTCGTCGCCCGCTTCAATGCCCGTGCCGCGTCCGGCATGGAAGACCTACGCCAAGGGCGCACGTCGCTGCTGGAACGGGGCTTCCTGGCCGAGCTGGCCGCCCAGCTCGGCATCACGGCCGAGCAACTCGAATGGCGTCGCGAGGGCAGCGGCCTGATCGCCGTGCGCCCGCCGGGCGTGGCCTTCTGGCTGGTCACGCCGTCGGTGCAGCCGGCGCATCGCTTCGCGCGCACGTGGATCATCGCCAGTGCCATCAGCGGTGCGCTGGCGCTGCTCGGCGCCTGGCTGATCCAGCGCCGCATCAACCGGCCGCTGGCGCGCCTCGTCCAGGCAGCCGAGGCCGTGGGCGCGGGCCAGCGGCGGCTGGCGCTCCCCACCGACGGCCCGGCCGAGACCGCGGCGCTGGCGCGCGGCTTCAACGAGATGGCCGAGGCGCTGGCCCGCGACGAGGAAGAGCGGCTGCTCATGCTGGCCGGCCTGTCGCACGACCTGCGCACGCCGCTGGCCAAGATCCGCCTCGCCAGCGAGTTGCTGCGCGATGCCGGCCAGGGCGACCGGGAGCTGCTCGACACGCTGGACAGCAGCCTGCACGGCCTGGACGGCTTGCTGACGCAGTTCCTCGACTACGCGCGCGCCGCCCATCCTGCCGAGCAGGAGCTGCCGCCGGTGGCCATCGAGCTGCGCCAGTTCCTGGCCGAGACCCTGGCACTGGCGCCGGGCCTGCCGCAGCCGCTGCTGGCCGACAGCCCGGCCGTGCGCCGGCTCGCCCGGCCGCAGGCGCTGCGCCGCCTCGTGCTCAATCTGGTCGTCAACGCACAGCGTCACGGCGCGCCGCCCATCGAGCTGGCCTGCGGTGAGGACGGCAATGAGGCCTGGATCGAAGTGCGCGACCGCGGCCCCGGCATCGCGCCCGGAAGGGTCGACGAGTTGAAGCGCCCCTTCCAGCGCGGCGACGCCGCGCGGGGCGGCGCGCCGGGTTCCGGCCTCGGTCTGGCCATCGTCGAGCGCATTGCACGCAGCGAGGGTGCGAGGCTGATGCTGCTGGGGCGCGAGGGCGGCGGTCTGGTCGCGCGGATTCAGTGGGAGTGCACCGGCCCGGCCTGACGCCCCCGGCGCATGGGACAGGAGGCCGAAACCCGCCCACTATCATTTGGCGCAGAACATGCTTGCCGTTCAGGCATGGAAGGATGGCCGTGGACGTACTGAAGCGAAACAACATCCACATCGCCGGCGATGGCCCCGCGACGATGGTGTTCGCCCACGGCTTCGGCTGCGATCAGCACATGTGGCGCCTGGTGGCGCCGGCGTTCGAAAGCCGGTTCCGCGTCGTCACTTTCGACCTGGTCGGTAGCGGCGCCTCGGACCTGTCCGCCTATGACCGCAGGAAGTACGACACGCTGCAGGGTTACGCGGACGACCTGGTGGACGTGCTGGACCACTGCGCCCGGGGGCCGGTCATCTTCGTCGGCCACTCCGTCAGCGCCATGATCGGCATGCTGGCCGACCTGAAGGCACCGGGGCGCTTTGCCGCCCAGGTCATGATCGGACCCTCCCCCTGCTACATCAACGAGGGCGACTATGTCGGCGGCTTCGAGCGCGGCGACATCGAGTCGCTGCTGGAAACGCTGGAGAGCAACTACCTGGGCTGGTCCAGCACCATGGCGCCGGCCATCATGGGGTCGCCGGAGCAACCCGAGCTGGGCGTGGAGCTGACCAACAGCTTCTGCCGGACGGATCCGGAAATCGCCAAGCAATTCGCCCGCGTGACCTTCATGTCCGACAACCGGGCCGACCTGAGCCGACTCGCGACGCCGACGCTGATCCTGCAGTGCACAGACGACCTGATCGCCCCGCAGGCGGTGGGCGAGTACATGAGCCGAACGCTGCCGAACGCAACGCTGCGGCTGATCGAGAACACGGGGCACTGCCCCCACCTCAGCGCGCCCAGCGCCAGCCGCGCCGCCGTCGACGAGTTCCTGAGCAGCCTGGCCTATTGAGATGGACGAGCCAGCTGCGGCCGCGCCGCTGACGGCGCAGGCGCTGTACGAAGACGCGCCCTGCGGCCTCATGGTCACGTCGCCCGACGGTGTCATCCAGCGCGTGAACCGGACCTTCTGCAGCTGGATCGGACGCGACGCGAGCGAACTCGTCGGCAAGCGTCGCCTGCAGGACCTGCTGACGATGGGCGGGCGCATCTTCCACCAGACGCACTGGGCGCCGCTGATGGCCATCCAGGGCTCTGTGGCCGAGGTCAAGCTGGAACTCATCCATAGCGACGGGCGCAAGTTGCCGGCGGTCTGGAATGCGCGCCGCGGCGGGCATGGCGAGCAGGCGGTGCACGAGGTGGCCGTCTTCGTCGCCGAGGACCGGCACCGCTACGAGCAGGAACTGCTGCGCGCGCGCCGCACCGCGGAGGAGCTGCTCGCCCAGGAGCAGGCTGCCCAGCAGGCGCTGCGCGCGTCGCAGTCCGAGCGTGATCGGCTCCAGGCGCTGGCCGAGGACCGCGCGCACTTCGCCGAACAGATGGTGGCCATCGTCAGCCACGATCTGCGCAACCCGCTGTCCGTGATCCAGATGAGCGCGCAGCTGCTGAGCCGCACGACGCTGGACGCCCGCCAGTCGCTGGCGCTCGAGCGCCTGGAGCGGTCGACGAGGCGCGCCGTGCGGCTGATCTCGGACGTGCTCGACTTCAGCCGCGGCCGCCTCGGGCCGGGCCTGCCGGCGAATGTCCAACCGATCGAGCTGCACAAGCTGGTCGCCGAGGCCTTGGCCGACCTGCGGGTGGCCTGGCCGTCGCGGCACATCGACCATCTCCTGGTCGGCGCGGGTCCCTGCGTGGGGGCGCCGGATCGCCTCACGCAGCTGCTCGGCAACCTGGTGGCCAATGCGGTCAGCTATGGCGCCCCGGACGCACCGGTGGTGGTGACCTCGTCCATCGGCGCGGACACGTTCTCGATCACCGTCCAGAACCATGGCGACCCGATTCCGGGCGCGCTGCTGCCGACGCTGTTCGACGCCATGACGCGCGGCATGACGCCGCCGGGCGATGCCACCAGCGTCGGTCTGGGCCTGTTCATCGTGCGCGAGATCGCCCATGCCCATGGCGGCACGATTGGGGTCGTCTCGACGAGGGAGACAGGCACGATCTTCACGGCGACCTTCCCGAGGTCTGCCGGTGCCGACACGGATGAAGCGGGCGCGTCGCCGACCTGACGTGGACGCGCGCCGCGGCGGTCACGACGCGTTGATCTTCACCGCCACCGTGCCCGTGGTCGTCTGGCCCAGGTTGTCCTTCAGCGTGACGACCAGGTTGACGCTGCCCGTGACAGGCTTGGCCCAGCTGACGGCGATCCCGCCGCTGCTGGCCGAGAAGCCCATGCCGCTGGCCGCGCCGCTGATGCTGATCGACAGCGAACTGGCGCCCGGCGCGCTGTAGCCGATGCTGCCGCTGAAGGCCTTGCCGGCAGTGCCGGTGAGGCTGGTCGTCGTCAGCCTGGGGGCGGCGGTGGTGACGGGTGTGGCCGTGCTCGTGCCCGCCGTGGCGGCGCCGAGGCTGGTCAGCAGGGCCGTCACGTTCGGCGTGCCCCAGCCGGTCGGCGTGTCGTAGCCGCCCTTGGCCGTGCAGGTCGCGCAGCTGCCGTTGCTGCCGGTGGCCACGTCCTTGAAGGCGGAGGCGTACTGCGTCGGCACGGCGCCGATCTGCTGGTAGATCGCGGCATGCGGCTGGCCCAGCGCAGCCTTGGCCGACGCGGCCCGTACCGCGTTGGCCACCGCGAGCAGGCCGGCCCATTGCGGCGTGGACAGGCTGGTGCCGCCGGCGCTGACCCAGCGGGTCGCCGTGGTGCCCGGGCTGATCAGCGCCACGTACTGGCCGGAGTTGGGGTTGGCGTTGAAGGCCACGTCCGCCACCGCGCGGCGCGCGTAGCCGGCAATGCTGCCGCTCTGGTAGCTCGGCAGCGCGACATAGGCGCTGGTGCCGCCGCCGGTGCCGGTCCAGGTGGTCTCGCTGCGGGCGCCGCTGCCGCTCCAGCCGAGCGTCGTGCCGCCCACGGCCAGCACCTTGCTCGAGGCCGATGGCCAGGACACGGCGGCGCCGTTGTCGCCGGTGGCGGCGACGTAGCTCATGTTGGCGGCCGAGAAGGCGCTGTCATAGCTCGTCGTCCAGCTGCCTTCCGCCGCGCCGAAGCTCATGGACACGACGCCCGGGCCCATCTTGTTGGCCAGCGCCACGGCGTTGGACAGGCTGGCGACACCTGCGTCCGGCGCCTCGATCAGGACGATGCGCGCCAGCGGTGCGGTGGCATGCGCCCACTGCACGTCCAGCGCGATCTCGGTGGCCCAGCCGCTGTCGTAGGCCGGCGCGGTCGACGTCAGGTTGGCGCCGGCGCTGTAGGCGACCACCAGCTCGCAGCCCGTGGTGGCAGCGGCCGCCAGCGGCAGTGCTGCGCCCGCCGCGAGCGTGCGCGTCGAGCAGGCCGGCAGGCCGAACTTGGCGTTGAACGCGGCCAGCTCGGCGGCGATGTTGGGGTCGTGCCTGGCGTTGACGATGTAGATCGTCTGGCCGGCGCCGAGCTGCGCCGCAGCGGCCGTCAGTGCGGGCTGTCCATAGGCCGCGCGGATCTGGGCCGGCGTGTAGGTGGTCACCGTCGTCGTGGCTGCCATCGGCGCGGCCTCGCCGCTGCCGGCGGCCAGCGCGCGCGGGCGCAGCGCGTCGTCCAGTGCCGCCAGCGTCAGGCCTTTGGTGGCCACGCCGGCCGCTGCCTGCGCCCGGTGCGGCTCCGCGCCGTCGACCGGTTCATCCAGCTCGGCGGCGGCCATGTGGAAGCTGGGCTGCGCCTCGATGCCGGCGGCCGGGTCGTCGGCGTCGAGCTGCACGTCGAGCGTGACGGCAGCGGGCGCGTCGCCGGACTGCAGGGTCGTCGTCGTGGTGCCGCTGCCTGCATCCCCGCCGCCGCCGCAGGCGGTCAGGGCCGCGAGGGCGAGGGAGCTCAGGGTCCAGGAAAGGCGGGTGCGGCGCATGGCTTGTTCTTGCAGTGAAGAGGGCCACGCCGGGCAAGACGCGAGGTCTTGGCGGCCCCGCTGCCATGGCACTGCGCGAGGCAGGTGCGGTAGGCCGGAAGCTTTGCGTCCCCGCCTTTCGACGGGTTTGCCCTCTGGGTTGTGAAACGGGTCCAGTCTAGGTGGCGGGGGTCAGAAATGCGCCGCCCGCCAGGCGCGGCGCGTGATTTCTGCATCGCAGCAGCGCTTGAACCGGCCACGCCGGGCAGGCTTCTAGGCCGGGGCGATCTCCACCGCCACACCGCTGAGCACCGCGTTGCCCGAGAGCGGGTCGCGGGCGGCGTCGTCCAGCAGCGCATTCATGTTCACACCCGGCCGCTCACGTGCCACCGCCAGTTGCACCCCGGCCAGGCCGTGCCCCCAGCCATGCGGCAGGCTGACCACACCCGGGCTCATGTCGGCACTGCGCTCGACGCGCGCCACCAGTTCGCCGACGGCGCTCTTCACTTTCGCGAATCCCGTCAGACCGAGGCGCTCGGCATCGCCCGGGTTCACCAGCAGCGTGCAGCGCTCCGGCCCTTTGGCAAGCACCGGCAGGTTGTGCATCCAGCTGTTGCCCGAGCGCGTGTCGCGGCGGCCGATGAGGCTGAACGCGGGCGCCGGTTCGGCTTTCACCTGGGCCAGGTCGGCCAGGATGGCCGGCGGCGCCAGCTCGATCCTGCCGCTCGGCGTGCGCAGCAGTTCGGGAATGCGCGGCGTCAACGCACCGAGGTCGATACCGCCGCCTTCCACCGTGCTGGCGCCCTTGACCTTGGCGAGGTTGAGCCCGTCGGGCGAGCGGCCGAACTGGTCGCCGTAGGGGCCCACGCGCAGCTGCAGATCGATGAGGCGCTCCGGGCCGCGCCAGGGCTCAAGCGCCGCGAGGATGGTGGGTGTGTTGTCGCCGGCAAAACGGCGCACGTCGGATGCGATGGCCTCATCGTCGAGCTGTTGCACATCCACGTTGACGCCGCGGCCTTCGAGCAGCGCGCACAACTTGAGGAGGGTCTGCCACTCCTGCGGCGTGCCGGCCGGCGCGTCGAACACCGGCCCCGAGAAACGAGCGTGGTTGCGGTGGCTGAGCTGGGGGAAGGCGACGTCGAAATGCAGGTCTTCCAGCGGCGACAGCCCCGGCAGGATGACGTCGGCATGGCGCGTGGTCTCGTTGACGTAGATGTCCAGGCTGAGCATGAAGTCCAGGCCGTCGAGCGCCCGGGCGATGCGCGGCCCGTTCGGCGCCGACAGCACCGGGTTGCTGGCGATGGTGATCAGCGCCTTGACCTGGCCCTCTCCGGCCGTTTCCATCTCCTCGGCCATCAAGGTGATGGGCAGCTCGCCGAACACCTCGGGCGCGCCCGACACACGGCTTTGCCGCCGGCCGGTCGTGATGCCCTTGCCACTGCCCGGCCTGCCCTGGGTGTTGGGCGCAAACGCCGCCGCCCTGGCGAACATCGCCCCGCCTTCACGGTCGAGGTTGCCGGTCAGCGCGTTGATGAGGTCCACCAGCCAGGAGTTCACGGTGCCGCCGGGC
>SEEY01000644.1 GCA_004211235.1 Rubrivivax sp. | reverse complement strand
CGGTCGCATCGCCGGCGACGAAAAGCGGGCCGCCACCCCACTGGCCGGTGTGGCGATCGATCAGCGCATGGCCGTCCGGGTCGCGCGGCAGGGCCAGCGCCTCCAGCCCCAGGCCGTCGAGGTTGGGCTGGCGGCCAGCGGTGCAGAGGAGGGCGTCGAAGCGCTCGCCACCCATCAGCACCTGGCCGCCGTCGAGCACCGGCTCCGGGGCGGCGGCGTT
This sequence comes from Rubrivivax sp., assembly GCA_004211235.1. Next base: position 2,462 of record SEEY01000644.1, on the reverse strand, counting down.
CAGCGTCATCGGCAGTTCATCCGCAAACAGGCGCTGCGCCAGCGTCTGCAAGGCCGGGTCCGTCAACGGCCCGACCCGCGCGCTGCGTGCGAACAGGCGCACGCGAACACCGAGGCGATGCAGCGCGATGGCCAGCTCCAGGCCGATGACACCGGCGCCCACCACGGCGATGGAGGCCGGCAGGTCGGTCCAGTCGAAGACGTCGTCGTTGATCAGCAGCCTGTCGCCGAGCCGCTCGCGCCAGCCCGGCGGGATGCGCGGCCGCGAGCCGGTCGCGACCACCACGGCGCGGGCCTCCACGCGTTGGCCGTCCACCTCAAGCGTGTTGGCATCGAGGAAACGCGCGCGGCCGAGCAACCGGGTGGATTCGGGCCAGCCATGGACGGTGTCCTGCACGAAGCCGACAAAGCGGTCGCGCTCGCTGCGCACCCGCGCCATCACGGCCCGGCCGTCGATGCGCGGCGGCTCGGCCAGGACGCCGAAACGATGCGCCTCGCGCACGGCCTGGGCCGCGTCGGCCGCGGCGATGAGCAACTTGCTGGGCATGCAGCCGACGCGCGCGCAGGTCGTGCCGTAGCGATCGGACTCGATGAGCAGCACGCGGTCGGTATGCGCCCTTGCGGCGCGATACGCCGCCATGCCGGCCGTGCCGGCGCCAATGATGGCAACGTCCCAGGCGAGTGTCATGGTGAGTCCGTTGAATCCAGGGGCGGGCAGCATAGCCGCCGCGGCCGGTACGCCGCCTTCAGCAAGTTTTGCCGCAGCTGCGGGGCGGGCGCAAACCGCACGGGGGCATGCCGTTTGCCTCAAGCAATCACAACTTCCTCAGGGTGGACAACATGGACCTCGACAGGGTGATCCGCGGTTCGCTGGCCCGGCTGGCCGGAGACTTCGTTGCGGAATCGGCCGTGCTGCGCGAGTTCCAGGCGCACGGACTGTCTTCCGCGGACAGCCTCATGGCGCTGGAAAAGGCGCTGCTCGAAGGCTACTTGGCACGCGCCGGACACGGCGATCTGATCAAGCTCGCCAGGGCGCAGGGCGTGGAGGATCCCGGCACGGCTCCGTGAGTCATCGCCGGGAATGCGTCAGCCGGCAGAAACGAGAGGCGTCGCGCCCTGCCTAGGCCTTGAGCCGGATGGCCTCGACCACGGTCTGCAGTGCCCGCGAAGCGTTGCGGCGGCTGGGGTAATAGGCGTGCAGCCCCGGGAAGGGCCGGCACCAGTCGTCCATCACGCGCACCAGCCGGCCCGCGTCGACATGGGGCTGGCTGAGCGCCTCGGGCAAGAAGGCCAAACCATAGCCGTCGAGCGCCGCATGCAGCATCGGATAGGCGCTGGTGAACGTCAGCTGCCCGGTGACGCGCGCCTCGACATCCCGTCGGTCATGGCGCAACTCCCAGGCGTAGATACCGCCGGCGCTGGCCAGCCGCAATGTGATGCAGTTGTGCCGCAGCAAGTCCTGCAGGTTGACGGGCTGGCTGCGCGTTCCCAGGTACGCGGGTGAGCCGACGATGGTCATCGGCTCATCGGCGGTCAGCCTCACGGCCACCATGTCCTGCTGCAACTGGTCGCCCCAGCGCACGCCGATGTCGTAGCGGTCGGCCGCGATGTCGACCATGCGGTAGTCGCTGCTGATCTCGACGCGCAGGTCGGGATATTGGTGCAGCACCTTGGCCAGGCGAGGCCAGAGCACTGAATCCACCACATGGTCGATGGCAGTGATGCGGATGGTGCCGACGACCTTGTCGCCAAGCTCCGTGACGGCCTTGATGCCGGCGTCGATCTCGTCGAAGTGCGGCGCCACGGCCAGCATCAATTGTTCGCCTGCCTCGGTGGGCGAGACGCTGCGTGTGGTGCGCATCAGCAGCCGCACGCCGAGCCGTGTTTCCAGCGCCCGCAGCGTGTGGCTGAGCGCCGACTGCGACACACCCAGCTTGGCCGCGGCGCGGGTGAAGCTGCGCTCGCGGGCGACGGCGAGAAACGCCAGAAGGTCGGTGATGTTGTCGCGCATGCTCGAGGCTGCTGAACGGGTCCCTGCAGTCTAAGTGGCCGGCCGATTCATGAGCCGAGTTCATGGACGCATGCTCCACCGGCTGATTCGATGGCGCGAGTGGCTTCTACGATTTCGGCGTGAATCCAGCCACATCCAACCCAGCACCATCGTCGCCCGCCACCCCTGCCTGGGGCGCCGTCGGCTCCATGGCCATGTGCGTGGCCCTGCTGATCGCCTCGGAGTTCATGCCGGTGAGCCTGCTGACGCCCATCGCGCACGATCTCGGCGCCACCGAAGGCGCGGCCGGCCAGGCGATCTCCGTCTCGGGGCTGTTCGCCGTCATCGCCAGCCTGTCGATCGCCAGCATCGCCAGCCGGTTCGACCGGCGCCAACGCGATGAGGACGAGCGAAGCCAGCATCAGCGCCGTCAGCGTGGCCATCACCTGGCGCCGAACTTCGCCTTCCTGATG
>SEEY01000056.1 GCA_004211235.1 Rubrivivax sp. | reverse complement strand
GGCAGAGTCAGAGCGACCAGGACACGATCCTGCACATCGCCCGCGTGCCCATCCTGACGGCGCGCCAGTGCGGACCTGACTTCACGCTCAAGGTCGGCGCCTCTGCCGCAGTGGACCTTGGCGACGGCCCGAACGCAGAGCTTGCCTACGTCGAGCACACCGGCGCGGCCATCGAAGCCGGGAAGGTCTCGCTCGACGACCTGAAGGACGAGATGCGGCAGGCCGGCGCCGAGCTGCTGGTGATCGCCCAGGTCCAGAAGACCGCGACCGAGACCAGCAGCGAGGATGCCGTCGGCATGTGTGCGCTGCAGAAGATCGCCGAAGGCCTGGAGGACGCGCTCGACACGATGCTGCAGACCTTCGCCGACTGGATTGGCGAGACGCAGGGCGGCGGCCATGTCGACCTGTTCGACGACTACGGCGCCATGACCATGGCCGAGGCCTCCGCGCAGATCCTTCTGCAGGCCAACACCGCCGGCAAGATCAGCGACGAGACCTTGCGCACGGAACTGAAGCGCCGCAACATCCTTAGCCCGAACGTGGACGAGGAAGAAGAGGTGGGCCGCATCGAGGCGCAAGGCCCGCCGCTGGGCATGCCGGGCGACCCGAACGGCAATGGCAACCTCGGCCAATGAGCGGCTGGCTGATGAGGCCATCCACCACGCGCTAGACCTTCACGCGTACAGCAACGGCGTCGTCCGGCGCCTGCTGGCGTTGCTGGCCAGGACCGACGCGCGGCTGTTCACGCAGCTGCAAATCGCATTGGGCACGCTGGACCCGGAGAGCTTCACGGTGCAGCGGCTCGAGCTGCTGCTGCAGTCGGTGCGCCGGCTCAACGCCGAGGTCTACGCCCAGTTCAGCGAAGCGCTCACCGCAGACCTGCGCGACCTGGCCGGGACGGAGGCGCAGTACCACGCCGAACTGTTCCGCGCCGTGCTGCCGGTGCAGCTCAACGTCGCAAGCGTGGCGCAGGATCAGGTCTACGCCGCGGCGATGAGCCGGCCCATGCAGGGCAGGCTGCTGAAAGAGTGGGCCGCCAGCATCGAAGGCGACAGGATGACCCGCATCCGCGACAACCTGCGGCAGGGCTACGTGGAAGGCAAGACGACGGCGCAGATGGTCACCGAGCTTCGCGGCACGCGCGCCAAGGGCTACAGCGACGGCATCATCGAGATCGACCGTCGCAACGCTGCCGCGGTCGTGCGCACCGCGGTGAGCCACGTTGCCGGCACCGCTCGCGACCAGTTCAACCGGGCGAACATCGATCTCATCAAGGCCGAGCAGTGGCTCGCCACCCTGGATTCGCGGACGTCGAGCATCTGCCGGCTGCGGGATCACAAGCAGTACACGCCTGGCGATCACAAGCCCATCGGGCACTCGCTGCCGTGGCTGGCCGGCCCAGGCCGCGCGCACTGGCAATGCCGCAGCTGCTCGGCGCCCATCACGAAGAGCTGGGAAGAGCTCGGCGGCCTAGCCGGGCCGGACCTCAGCGCGACCGAACGTGCCAGCATGGACGGCCAGGTGCCGGCCGAACTGGACTACGGCGGCTGGCTGGCCAAGCAGAGCGCGGCCCGGCAGGACGAGGTTCTCGGCCCAACCCGTGGCGCGTTGCTGCGCCGCGGCGGCATGACGCTGGACAAGTTCGCCAACGACAAGGGCGTGCAGCTCACGCTCGACCAGCTGCGCGAACGCAACGCAGCCGCCTTCAAGCGGGCCGGCATATAGTCCGCCCGTGGTTTTGAAGCTCGTCCCGCCCGCCGATCCGCCCGCGCCATCCGTGCGCGAGGCCATCGGCAAACGAATTGCCGCCGAGACGCCCGCCTATCTGCTCAAGTGCCCGCGTTGCGCCGGCATGGAGCTGATCGAAACGGTCACCGGCGTGGAAGTCACCAAGTCCGGCGGCCACCGCCGCGGCACGAAGACCAAGATCTGCCTGTCCTGCTTCATGCAGGGCCAGCGCATCGAAGTGCTGTAGCGCTTCACCACACACCGAAGCCGCCCGGGCAACCGAGGCGGCTTTTTTCATGGCCCAACTCGCCTACTTCGTCGGTTTCGCGTGGATGGCCTGGTGCCTGTTCAACGTGGCGCTGCTGTTCGCCTCGCCCTACCTCGTCGGCGACCGCACTGTCGTCACGAACGGCTTCACGGTCCGCATCCCCGATGCCGTGCGCGAGATGGTCACCGAGGCCGAGCTCGCCGCGCTCATGGCCCACGAAGAGGGGCACATCGCCCACGAGCACGCGCTGAAGAACCTCTGCCGCGCCTGCATCTTCCTGCGCCGCTCGCCCAAGATGGCCATGCTCCAGGAGATCGAGGCCGACCAGTACGCCGCTGACCGCGGCCACGCCGTCGCCCTGGCCAGCGCCCTGCGCAAGCTCAGTGGCGACGCCTTCGACCTCTACCGCGCGAGTCGCCTAGACCCGCGCTGAGTCACCGCTGCCCGGCGCGACGCCGAGCCGCACACCTGCCGAGCGATTCGGCATCTCAACACCATCGAGAGGATGGCATGCAACCCCGTAACCTGAAGGCGCGTCTGCGCCGCTTCGCCCTTACCCACATCGCCCGCGCTGGACTGCTTCACGGTGGTCTGGCCTTCACCGTCGACTCGCTCGACGGCATCGCCGAGGCTCAACGCCCCCTCTACAAGGAGTCGAACGGGAAGTTCGTGCTCGACGTGGACGGCTACGAAGACCCCGTCGGCCTGAAGTCCGCGCTCCAAGCCGAGCGCAACAACGCCAAGACCGCCACCCAACAGGTCGCCGCGTGGAAGGCCCTGGGCAAGACGCCCGAGGAAATCCAGGCGCTGGTCGAGTCGGCGGCCCAGGCCGAGCGCGACAAGCTCACCAAGGGCGGCGAGTGGGACAAGCTGAAGCTGCAGATGACCGAGCAGCACACCGTCGAGCTGGGCAAGAAGGATGAGCGAATCAAGACGCTCACCACGAGCCTGGAGCGCCGGCTGATCGATGCCGATGCCACCGCAGCGATTGCGGCGGCCAAGGGCGTTCCCGCGCTCCTGCTGCCTCATGTCCGCGCCTCCGTGCGTGTGATCGAGGACGGCGGCGACTTCAAGGTCCAGGTCGTGGACGCCGCGGGCAACCCGCGTGTCAACGGCAAGGGCGAGTTTCTGTCCATCGCGGATCTGGTCGGCGAGATGCGCCAGTCCGACGTCTATGGCCGCGCTTTCGAACCCACAGGTACCACCGGCGGTGGCTCCCAGCAGGGTGGCGGAGGTGGCGGCAGCAAAACCATCAAGCAGGCCGCCTTCGACGCGCTGGGTCCCAAGGACCGCGCCAAGAAGATGGCTGAAGGCTATGTCGTCACCGACTGAGCCACCAATCACCTGAAAGGTATTTCACCCATGAAGCCCACTCGCACCCGCCTGGCGCTCGCTGTCGCGACCGTCGCTCTCCTGTCTTCGGCCAGCGCCTTCGCCAAGGGTCTAGCGTCCGTGGCCGTCGGCAACGGCCTGGTCCTCGGCGCCAACGTCTTCACCGCCCTGCAGCCGACGCTGTTCAGCGCTGCGCAAGAGGTGTCGGCTGAGCCCTTCGGCGTCATCTCCGCCATCGCCGCCAGCTTCGACGACAAGAGCGTCGCCATCGGCGATACGGTCACCGTCCCAGTCGCGCCGACGCGCGCGATCAGCGACTTCACGCCGGCCATGACGCCCACCGCCGGCGACGACGCGACCCCCGTCGGCGTGCCAGTCCAGATCACCTTCTCGAAGAAGGTCAGCTGGAACATGACCGGCGAGCAGCTGCTGTCGCTGCAGAACGGCGATAACGATCGCGAGTGGGTGCGTCAGATGATCGCGCAAGGCATGCGCACGCTGCGCAACTACGCCGAGCTGCAGGCCTGCACCGCCATCAAGGTCGGCGCTTCCCGCGCCGTCGGCACTGCCGGTACCAATCCGTTCGCCAGCGACATCAACATCATCGCGGACGTGCGCAAGGTGCTGATGGACAACGGCGCGCCGCTTGCTGACCTGCAGCTGTGCATCGACTCCACTGCCGGCACCGCTGCTCGCAAGCTCGGCATCATCCAGCAGGCCTACCAGGCGGGCAGCGATGAAGAGCGCCGCTCCGGCACCCTGCTGCGCCAGTTCGGCTTCCAGATCCGCGAGTCGGCCGGCATCTCGACGCACACCAAGGGCACCGGCGCAAGCTACGTGACCTCGGGCTCGACGGCTGCGGGCGTGCGCGACATCGCCCTGGTGACCGGCACCGGCACCGTGCTGCCCGGCGATATCGTCACCTTCGCGGCGGACTCCGCCAACAAGTACGTGATCAACACGGGCGTCGCCGCTCCGGGCACGATCTCGCTGGGTCGCCCCGGCGCGCGCGTCACCATCGCAACCGCCAACGCGATGACCATCGGCAACAACTACGCGCCGAACCTGGCCTTCGAGCGCAACGCCGTCGTCGGCATCATGCGTCCGCCGAAGTTCACGCCGAACCCGACGATCCAGTCGACGCTGATCAGCGACATGCAGGGCATGACCTACCTGCTGGTCGAGATCGCCGGCTACGGCATGTCGACCTGGGAACTGCACCTGGCCGGCGGCTTCAAGGTCGTCCAGGGCGAGCACGTCGCCCTCGTGATGGGCTGATCGCCCAGCGTTCGCAACCAAAGGCCCGGGCCAAGCGCTCGGGCCTTTTTCATTGGGGAACCCCATGAGCCTCCTGATTCCTGTCGCCAAGGGCGACGAATACCTCGAAGTGCACCCCACCACGTTGGCCGCTCACCGCGAGCTGGGCTGGCGCGAATGCGAGGCCCGCGAGCAGCCGGCCGATGACGCCGACCCCGAGGGCGCCAAGAAGGCCACCGTCGCCGAGCTGCGCGAGCAACTGGCCGCCAAGGGCATCGAGATCCCCGAGGGCGCCAAGAAGGCCGACCTCGTCGCGCTGCTCGAAGCCAACGCCTGATCCCGAGGCCGCGCCCGGCGGCCTGCTGAACCAAACACCGAAAGACCGCCATGCCCACTCTTCGTCTCGGCGACCGCGCCGTCCGCATTCGCGTGCCTGTGGGCGACGCCCTTGTTGTCACCGCTCCTGCGGGGTCGTCGGCGACGGTCGTGCATCTGTCCGACATGAACCCGTCGGCAACTGTCACCGGTGCCACGCAGTACTTCGGCCCCTACCCAGGCACCAAGACGCTCACGGTGACCTGCACGGCTGGCGCTGTGTCGTTTGATGTCCCTGATGCGTCGCTGGACGTTACGGAGGACCCCGCCTCTGGACTGCTGTATGCCGGCGGCTCATCTCTTGGTGCGGTGTCAGGAGGCGGGAATCCGTGGACCATCACCGGCACGCCCGCCGTTGGCAACGTGCTTACCGCTGCCCCATCAGCAGGTTGGCAGATCACGTCGGGCCAGTGGTATTCGGATGGCGTGCTCATCAGCGGCGCGGTCGCGCCCACCTACACGGTGCAGGCTGCCGATGCCGGCCGGCTCTTGTCCTTCGCCCCGGCAGGCTTGGGCTACAGGGCCTTCGCGTCTGGTGCGGTGCCCGGAACAGCCGTCTACGCAGGCGCCATCGAGGGCGCGTCAAAGATTGCATCGATGCTGGCCGCCATGAAATTCAGCAACTCCCAGCGAGTTGCGATTGGCTGGCACGGTATGTCGATTGACTTTGGTGCGGGCTCTAACGGCTCCATCGATAACCTCTGGCACCCGGAGTATCAAACCCTTTCTCTGCCCGCTAAATTCAGTGCTGCCATCAACGCGGCCCGCTCTGGCGCGTTTTTGCCAGGTATTGAAACTGTGAGCGGGGCCGGCCCGGTCGTCGGAAACAGCTATTTCACTCTCGCCAACGGCGCTGTATTGGGCGGGGCCGGCCAGGGCCTAGCCGGCGTCGCTGGTCAGGTTGTCGGACTCACGGCTGCGTCCAGTCGCTCGATTGCTTTCGATGTAACCAGCGCCGGCACAAATCAGGTCGTTCGCATCTATGGCATTGCGGCGGCCGTCGGAATCATTCCGCGTTACTCCCTGTCGGGGTCGAACACCCTGGCCGCGACGGCGTTGCCCACCACAACTTCAAACCCTATCGCCGGCACCACGTTCCACTGGTACGAGACGACCATCACGCTCCCGCTTGCTGGCACAACCACGGTGACCTTGCTGGGGCAATCTGGAGCCGGAGGTACTTGGTACGTGTGGGGCGTGGACCAGCAGTACGCTGCAACTGCGGGCCTGACGGTGCATCGCCTTTCTCAATCTGGCTCCATCTCTTATCTCCTGGCGGGCGGCGGACTCGACAACACGGATACGCAGCCGTCCAGCTATACGGGCTGGATCGGAGCATCTGGCGCGGCCTTTCGAGCATCGACGTTGGACAGCCTGACCATTCGTCCAGGTCTGGCTGGTGTTATCGCGGGCTCCGACATCAACGACATCCTGGCGTACTCCAACAACGTAGGGGCCTACAACTACGGATGGTCTCTTGCTGACCATCAGCGGCACCTTACAAACTATGTGAATGGGCTAGCTGCGCGCGGCCTGCAAGTCCTGCTGGTTTGCGGGAATCTTCGTTCGCCGGACACGCCAGCAATCACTACCCCGACAGTGACTCCCTACACCCAGCGAGACATCATCAACGTCTATAAGGCAGTCGCTGCGGCGTCCACCAACGCCGCTTTCATTGACTTGTCGTATCCGTTTTATGGTGCATCCGAACAGATCACCTACAACAACCAAGTGGCCGACACGGCGAACTGGATTGCATCGGAAGCGCCCCGCTACGTGCACCCGGGCCCAGGCAAGCACCTGTACTACGGCAACTACCTGGCGGCAGCCATCCAGGCGGTCTGGTAATGAACCGCTTCACACCCGCCGAAATCGCCGCCATGAGCAGCGCTGAGCAGTACGCCGTTGCTGAAATCAACTCGCTGAGTTCCGGCGTATGGGTGGACTTCTACCCAGGGCGTCGCGAGCCCTGGGCCGTCAATCTGGGCTCAGCAGGTGGCGACGGCGAAACGCTGCTGGACGCCATGATGAGCGCGCTGCATTGGGACGGCCTGGGCGACCGTTGGATGGTCCGCGACCAGCCGCGCCGGCTGTCTGACGCCTTCCGCGAAATCGCCGACCGGCACCTCGGTGGCGTTGCGATGCCGGCCTCGTTCGGCGATGACGACGCGGCTGGCTTGGTCCACTGATTCCCATCCCCTCCGCGAGCCTTTAGGAAACTGCCATGGCGATCACTACCGAGGACGGCACCGGCCTTGCCAATGCCGAGACCTATGCCTCTGTGGCGACTGCCGATACCTACCACGCCGCCCGAAACGGCACGAGCTGGGCAGCGCTGTCGACGGCGGCGAAGGAAGCCGCGCTGCGCCTGGCCACCGAGTGGCTTGGCCAGCGCTACCTTGGCCGCTGGCAGGGCGTGCGTGTCAAGACGACGCAGGCCCTGGAATGGCCGCGTTCGGACGTGTGCGTGGACGGAATCGGCTTGGTCTACAGCACGCTCCCCGTGCAGCTGGTGCGTGCGACGTGCGAGCTGGCCTTGAAATCCCTCACGACCACGCTGACGGCAGACGAGACTGCCCAGGTCACGAGCGAGCAGGTTGGCCCCATCGCGGTGACCTACGCCGCCGGCGCGCGCCAGCAGACCCGCTTTGCGGCCGTGGAAGCGCTCATCCGCCCGCTGCTGAAGGCCGGCGGCGGCATCCCCATCGTCCGCGGCTAGATGGCCTACGACTACGCCAAGACCGCCGCGACGGCGCAGCGGCTGCTGACCAAGTTCGGCGCAGCCGGCACGCTCAAGAGCCAGACGCCCGGGGCCTACAACCCCGCCACCGGTGCCGCGGCGATCACGACCTTCTCGCAAGGCTGCACGGCTGCCGTGTTCGATGTAGAGCAGAAGCTCGTCGACGGCACCAACGTCCTGGCCGGCGACAAGACGGCCTATGTTGCGACGGTGAACGTCGCGGCTCCGGTGCCGGGGCACATCCTGACCTGGCAGGCGAAGGACTACCGCGTGATCACGGTCAAGACGCTGGCCCCGGCCGGCATGGCGGTGCTCTATGAACTGCTGATGAGGCCGTGATGGCGAAGTGGTCCATCCCGCTCGCTGAACTCGCCGACAAGGTCAAGCTGGACATCGAGGTCGTCGCCCGCAAGGTGATGCTCGACGTGTTCAACAACGTGCTGGCGCGCAGCCCCGTCGACCTGGGCACGTTCCGCTCGAACTGGGTCGCCGGGCTCGGTGCACCGGTGAAGACGACGACCGAATCAACGGACCAGAGCAACGGCGCCCGGGAAGCAGTCAAGGCCGCCACCTTCGGCATCGGCGGCGTCATCTATTTCACCAACAGCCTGCCCTACGCGATTCGCCTCGAGAACGGCTGGAGCAAGCAGGCCCCGGCCGGCATGGTCAAGCTCGCGCTGGCTGACGCTGACCGTGCCGTGAAGCGAGCCCTGAAATGAGCCAAGCCCTCATCCGCGCTGCCTTCGAACAGAAGCTCGCCACCTGGGCAGCCGCGCAAACGCCGGCAGTCCTGGTCGCGTGGGAGAACGTCGCGTTCACCGCGCCGGCCGGCCGCTACGTGCGCGCCTTCCTGCTGCCGCTGCCGACAGAGACCGACTTCCTGTCCGGCACTGACCGCCAGTTCGCTGGCGTCTTCCAGCTGCACCTGCTGATCGCCCAAGGCGCTGGCCCAGGCGAGGCCGAGGCGCTGATCACTTCACTCGATACGGCATTCGGCTTGCGCCTGACGAACGGCAGCCTTGTCGTGACCCTCACTCGGCCACTCAGCGCCGACGGCGCCGGCGAGCCAGACGCCGACCGCTACCTCGTGCCGGTGAGCTGCGCCTACCGTGCTGCCACCGCCCCCTGATGACTCGGTGGCAGATGCCGCCGGCCTGTTCCCGCATGTCTGGTTCTTCGACCAGAACGAAGACCCGTTCGACACCGACACCCACGTCCTGCCGCTGAACGACCTTCGGCCCCATGACCTGCTGCGCTCCTGCTGGTGCCGACCTGAAGAAGACTTCGAAGTCGCTCGCGTCGTCATCCACAACAGCCTGGACCGCCGCGAGCAGCACCAACACGGGCTTCGACCCGCTCACTGATCCAACCGCCCGACAGGGCACTACCCCTTGGCCGCCGCGTGCGGCCTTTTTGCACTCTGAAAGGCCCACGCCATGAAGTTCTCTCGCTCCAAGCTCCTGAAGGCTTCGGCCCTCGCCCTGGCAATCAGCGCCGGTCTGGCTCTCTCTGTCGTCTCCCTGCCCAATGGTTCGACGGTGTTCATCGCGTCCGGCTACGGCAGTGCGCTGCCCGTCACGATCCTGACGAATGCCAGCCCGGCCGTCGCAACGTCGGCCGCCCACGGCCTGACCAACGGCGACTTCGTCGAGGTCTCCAGCGGCTGGGGGCGCCTGGACCAGAAGGTCTGCCGCGTCACCGGCGTGACGACGAACACCTTCAACCTGGAGAGCATCGACACCACGTCGACGACGATCTATCCGGCAGGCTCGGGCATCGGCTCGGTGCGCAAGATCACCGGCTACACCCAGCTGGCCCAGATCCTCAGCTCCAACAGCACCGGTGGCGAGCAGCAGTTCGCGACGTACCAGTTCCTGGAAGCCGACGGGGAGAAGCGCATCCCGACCACGAAGAGCGCTTCGGGCCTGACCTTCTCGGTGGCTGATGACCCGGCGCAGGCGGGCTACATCCTGGCCAGCGCGGCGAACGACGACCGCGCCAAGCGGGCGATCAAGATCGTGCTGTCCAACGGCGGCATCCTCTCGTACAACGCCTATGTCTCGATCAACAAGACGCCGTCGCTGACCACGAACGCCATCATGGCGGTGGAAGCCACCCTGTCGCTGCTGGCCGAGCCGGTCCGCTCCTGATCGTCCGTTCCCACCCAGCCCGCCGCGCGCAAGCCCGGCGGGCTTTCTCTTTCATGGAGCCCGCATGACCAAGGTCAGCATCACGCCGAAGCCCACGTTCACCGTCACGGTCGACATCCCGCAGCCAGGCGCCGAGGCGCTGAAGCTGCCGGTGATCTACCGCCACCGCACGAAGTCGCAGCTTGCCGAGTTCAGCAAGGTCGACCCCGACAAGCCGCGCAACGATCTGGCCGTCGTCATGGACGTGCTGGACGGCTGGGAGGCCGACAAGGACTTCAGCCGCGACGCGGTCGAGGCCTTCCTCAACGATCACCACGCCGCGGGCGATGTGATCGTTGCTCGCTACATCAACGAGCTGACCAAGGCCCGCGCGGGAAACTGAACGAGGCCGGGAAGCGCCTCTACTCGAAAGCTCCCACGGCGGAAGAACTGGCGGCCTTCGGGCTGCGGCCAGAAGACGTCGCCGATCAGCAGCGGATTGAACTTTGGCCCGACACCGCGGCCGCGTTCTCCCTGTTCTGCGAACTGACCACCCAGTGGCGATGCGGCCCAGGCGGCTTCTACGGCTTGGACTACGCCGGCGTGAAGGCCACCTTCGAGCTGCTGCACGTCCCGGTCGAAGACTGGCCGGCGTTGCTGTCCGACCTCCGCGACCTTGAGTCGGGCGCCCTCGAAGGCATGAAAAAGAAGTGAGGCCGCATGGCTGATCAAGTCTCGACCCTTGGCCTTGCCGTTGACACGACAGGGCTAAAGCAGGCCGATGCCGCTCTCGACGGCGTCACGGATGCCGGCAACAAGACCGCCATCTCGATGGGCCGCGTCGAGTCGCTGCTCGCCAGCATCGACACGTCGTCGCGCAGCATGGCCAAGGCGCTGGAGACGGCGGCCCAATCCACCCGCGACGTGTCCGTCAGCACCAAGGCGGCCGACGATGCGGGCCGGCGGCTGATCGACACCATCCGCGAACAGGTCGCGCTCTACGGCAAGGGCGCCGAGGACGTGCTGCGCTTCAGGGCTGCGCAGGCAGGCGTGGCAGCTGAGGCGGCGCCGCTCATCCTGCAGCTGCAGAACCAGCGCTCCGCACAGAAAGCTGCGGCCGACGCCGCGCTGGGGGAGGCGCTCGCGCAGCGGGAAGCCGCTGCAGCGAAGAGCTCGGCTGAGCGGGCGCAGCAGAGCTTCCTGGCCAGCCTGCGAGAGCAAGCGGACACCCTCAACTTCAGCCGCACGCAACTGCTTGAGTACCGCGCCGCACAGCTGGGCGTCGGCTCGGAGGCGGCACCGCTCATCCAGAAGCTGGGCGCGCTCAACGATGGCCATCAGCGGGTCGGCGCGAGCAGCAAGTTCGCCGCGTACCAGACCCAGCAGCTTGCCTTCCAGATGAACGACCTGTTCGTCCAGATCGCATCCGGGCAGAGCCCGCTGACGGCGATCATCCAGCAGGGCTCGCAGCTGTCCGGCACGTTCGGTGGCATCGGCGCGGCAGCCCGTGCTGCTGGTGGCTTCGTCGTCGGCCTGCTCAACCCTCTGACCATCGCAGTCGGTGCCGTCGCCGCGCTGGCCATCGCCTATGAGAAGGGCGGCGATGAGGGACGAGAGTTCAACAAGACACTGATCCAGACCGGCAACGCGGCTGGTACGACGGCCGACCAGCTGGCCAACATGGCGCGCCAGGTCAGCTCGCTCGGCGCCGGTACTGTAGGCCGCGCCGCCGAGGTGCTGAACCAGCTTGCTGAGACCGGTGGCGTCGCGGCTGGCAACCTCGCGACCTTCACTAATGCGGCACTCCAGATGGAGCGTGCCGGCGGCGCCGCAGCCGAGAAGACCGTCTCTGCCTTCGCCGAGCTGGGCAAGGCGCCGCTGCAGGCCTCGCTGAAGCTCAACGAGTCGATGAACTACCTCACCCGCTCTACCTATGAGCAGGTGCGCGCGCTTGAGCAGCAGGGCAGGGCTGTCGAGGCGGCGCAAGTGGCGCAGAAGGCCTATGCCGACGCGCTGGCGCAGCGCACGCCGCAGATGGAACAGAACCTCGGGTTGATCGAGCGTGCCTGGCGCGGCATCAAGGAAGCAGCCAAGGGCGCTGCCGACGAGGCGCTGAACATCGGCCGCGCACAGGGCTCCGACAAGCAGCTGGCTACGCTGCGCGCTC
>SEEY01000643.1 GCA_004211235.1 Rubrivivax sp. | reverse complement strand
CCGGTCTACTCGCCGCCCTTCATGGACAGCAACGGCACCACCGTCTTCCAGCTGCACATTCCGCTGATCGACCGGGGCGGCTTTGCCGGCGTGCTGATCGCCGAGTACACCGTCGAGGCGCTGCTGCGCTACTACGTGCCCAGCGAGGTCGCCACGCGCCACAGCATCGCCGTGCTCGATGCGCGCGATCAGATCGTCAGCAGCACCGTCACGCCCATGCCCGGCCAAGGCCTGCGTCGGGCGTCGCTGGAGCACTACGTACCCCTCGCACCCGCGCTCAACGGCCTCGTGTTGCGCGGCCAGGGCTATCGCACCTCCATCGGCCTCATCAACAACGCCTTGTTCTGGCTGGTGCTGGCCCTGGCCGGCATGACGGTGTGGATGCTGCTGGGCACCTGGCGTCACATGCGCCGGCGCACGCAGATCCAGAACGCGCTGACGCTGGAAACGAACTTCCGCCGTGCGATGGAGAACTCCATGCTGACCGGCATGCGCGCCATGGACATGGACACGCGCATCACCTACGTGAACCCGGCCTTCTGCGCGATGACGAGCTTCTCGGAGACCGACCTCATCGGCCGCACGCCACCCTACCCCTTCTGGCCCACCGACCGCCGCGAGGAAAACGCCCGTCTGCTGCAGCAGGAGCTGCAGGGCCGCAGCCCGTCGGGCGGCGTGGAGGTGAAGATCCAGCGCAAGGACGGCAGCCAGTTCGACGCCCGCGTCTACGTGTCGCCGCTGGTGGACACCAAGGGCAAGCAGACCGGCTGGATGACGTCGATGACGAACATCACCGAGGCCAAGCGGGTGCGTGACCAGCTCTCGGCCTCGCACGAGCGCTTCACCACCGTGCTGGAAGGCCTGGACGCTGCGGTCTCCGTGCTGTCGGTGCAACCGCCGGAGCTGCTGTTCGCCAACCGCAGCTACCGCCTGTGGTTCGGTGCCGACCCGGCCGGGCACGCCCTGCTGGCAGGCGGCCAGCTCACCGGCACCACCAGCCGCAGCGGCGGCCTGGATGACAGCGCGGACGAGGTGGACGACTTTTCCGGCCTGCCCGCCGAGGCGCTGACCGACCTCGGTTCGGACCCGCGCGAGGTCTACGTCGAGTCGCTGGCGATGTGGTTCGACGTGCGCGCCCGCTACCTGCAGTGGACCGACGGCCGCCTGGCGCAGATGCTGATCGCCACCGACATCACCATGCGCCGGCACGCCGAGGCCCAGGCCGCGCTGCAGGCCGAAAAGGCGCAGGTGACGAGCCGGCTGATGACCATGGGCGAGATGGCCTCCAGCGTCGCCCACGAGCTGAACCAGCCGCTGACGGCCATCACCAACTACTGCAACGGCATGGTCAGCCGCGTGCGCGCCGACAGCATCGACAAGGAAGCGCTGATGGCCGCGCTGACCAAGACGGCCAAGCAGGCCGAGCGCGCGGGCCAGATCATTCACCGCATCCGCAACTTCGTGAAGCGCAGCGAGCCGCAGCGCCAGCCGGCGCACGCGGCCGACATCGTCGAGGATGCGGTGGAGCTGGCCGGCATCGAGCTGCGCCGGCGCAATGTGGCCATCCACACCTACGTGGCGCAGCGGCTGCCGCAGATGATGGTCGACCCCATCCTCATCGAGCAGGTGCTGATGAACCTGCTGAAGAACGCAGCAGAAGCCATCGACAACGCCTCGCTGCCGACGTCCCGCCGCCACATCGAGCTGCGCGTCGTGCCCAAGCACAGCGCCGAGCTCGGCGGGCAGATCGAGTTCTCCGTGACCGACATGGGCCCGGGCCTGCCCGACGAGGTGCTGTCGCGCATGTACGAGGCCTTCTTCTCGACCAAGGCGGACGGGCTCGGCATCGGCTTAGGGTTATGCCGGTCTATCGTCGAGTCCCACCAGGGCCGGATAAAAGCGGAGAACCTCTACAATGGGTCGTTGGTCGTCGGGTGCCGATTCGGCTTCACGATCCCGGTCACCATCACGCCCGATCACCTGCGGCCGGACCCCAACCCCGGTGCCGCCAGCAGCGCTCAGAGAACCGAACCTACAACACCATGAGCTTGATTCCCAAGAAGGGCAATGTCTACGTTGTCGACGACGACGAGGCAGTTCGCGATTCCCTGCAATGGCTGCTCGAGGGCAAGGATTACCGGGTCAAGTGCTTTGATTCCGCTGAATCCTTCCTGACGCGCTATGACCCCCGCGAGGTCGCCTGCCTGATCGCCGACATCCGCATGGACGGCATGACCGGCCTGGAACTGCAGGACCGGCTCATC
Source organism: Rubrivivax sp. (assembly GCA_004211235.1). The sequence goes on along the minus strand of SEEY01000643.1, from coordinate 420 downwards.
GAGCGCAAGAGCCCGCTGCCCATCGTCTTCATCACCGGCCACGGCGACGTGCCGATGGCGGTGCAGACGATGAAGAAGGGCGCGATGGACTTCATCGAGAAGCCGTTCAAGGAAGAAGAGCTGCTGGCCCTGGTGGAGCGCATGCTCGACCAGGCCCGCGAGGCCTTCTCCAGCCACCAGGAAGCCGCCAGCCGCGACGCCCTGCTGGCCCGCCTGACGACGCGCGAAGCCCAGGTGCTGGAGCGCATCGTCGCCGGCCGCCTGAACAAGCAGATCGCCGACGACCTCGGCATCAGCATCAAGACGGTCGAGGCCCACCGCGCCAACATCATGGAAAAGCTCAACGCCAACACGGTGGCCGATCTGTTGAAGATTGCGCTCGGCGCCACCGCCAAGGCTTGATTCCCGACTCCCTTTCAA
>SEEY01000642.1 GCA_004211235.1 Rubrivivax sp. | reverse complement strand
TCTGCACACCTATCGCCCAACCGTCCGCCGATTGGATGCCGCCAGCGTTTCGCCGCTGGGTCACGACGGGATACGCCAAGTGGCTTATTGGCATTTCCCTCCAACGTGCATGAATTATGGAAAAATACGAGTGATCTTCGCCAATGCTAGTTTCTGCTAATCTACCCTCATGAATCAGGCGCATGACGAGCAATTCGAAATATTCATTGGCGAGCCGATTGTGCACAGATCGGAGAGAGACCTTCTTCGTGCACTAAGCAAGTTTGCCGAGGGCAGCGCTTCATCCCTGCTCGTGTTCGCAAATTTTGAGCTTTCTGGTCGCCAGTTCGACTTCGTTGTCGTCACTACGGATCGCGTTGTTGTAGTTGAGGCAAAGTCGAGCATCTTCCGCGTACGTGGGGACATGAACGGCAAGTGGGGATATGCGACAGCAGATGGCGGCTGGGCAGCTGCCACCAACGGCTATCAACAAGCGGTTCGTCAAAAAAACTCGCTCCGCGACGCAATGGGTATACAGGGGACGTTCTATCCGGAGGCTCACGTTGTCTTCCCCGACGGATTACCGGAAGGGTCGAAACTAACGCCGGGAAATTTCAAAGCGCACGTGGGGGACCTTGGGAGCTTCCTCGCTACTCTCCAAACGCCGATCACCAATCCCTGGTCCCTTTCCCAATGGCGGCAATGGGCTACTCGCCTCGGGCTGACGCGCGTGCCTCTAGCCGAGGCATTCGACGATGGAGGCGAGGTAGAAGGGGCCGACGTCCACCACATAGGCCGACTCGCCGCGCGAGGCCTTCACTTCGCTGAAGCCGTGGCCGGCGAGGTGGGAGGCGGTGGCCGCCGCAGCGCGCTGCGCGGTGATCTTGAGCGGGTCGATCAGGTCGTAGTTGACGCCGGCCTGGTCGTAGGTGAGGGGTGCAGCGGGGGAGGTCATCCCGCAATTATCGACGGAGCCCCCCAACCTAGAATCGCGGGTTATGAGTTATCAGGTCCTGGCCCGCAAATACCGTCCGCAGAGTTTCGAGCAGCTCGTCGGTCAGGAGCATGTCGTGCAGGCGCTGGCCAATGCGCTGACGCAGGGCCGCCTGCACCACGCCTACCTGTTCACCGGCACGCGCGGCGTCGGAAAGACGACGGTGTCGCGCATCCTCGCCAAGAGCCTGAACTGTGTCGGGGAAGACGGCACGGGCGGCATCACGGCCCGGCCCTGCGGCGTCTGCAACGCCTGTCGGGACATCGACGCGGGCCGCTTCGTCGACTACGTCGAGCTGGATGCCGCCTCGAACCGCGGCGTCGAGGAAATCTCGCAGCTGCTGGACCAGGCCGTGTACAAGCCGGTGGTCGGGCGCTTCAAGGTCTACATGATCGACGAAGTGCACATGCTGTCGAACACCGCCTTCAACGCGATGCTGAAGACGCTGGAGGAGCCGCCCGACTACCTGAAGTTCGTGCTCGCGACGACCGACCCGCAGAAAGTGCCGGTCACCGTGCTGTCTCGCTGCCTGCAGTTCAACCTGCGGCCGATGGCGGCGGCGGACGTGCAGATGCATCTGGGCAATGTGCTGGGTGCCGAGAGCGTGCCGGCCGAGCCGGGTGCGCTGCGGCTGCTGGCGCGGGCGGCGCGAGGTTCCATGCGTGACGGGCTGTCGCTGACCGACCAGGCCATCGCCTTCGGCGCCGGCAGCCTCACCGAGGCCGGCGTGCGCCAGATGCTGGGCAGCGTGGACCGCGGTCATGTCGTGGCCATCGTCGATGCGCTGGCGGCGGCCAGCGGCGAGGCCGTTGTCTCACAGGCCGATGCGCTGCGCAGCGCGGGGCTGTCGGCCGCCGGCACGCTGGAGGACCTGGCCACGCTGTTCCAGCAGATGGCACTGGCCCAGGCCGCGCCCACGGCGCTGGACGATGCCGACACCGAGACGGCCGAGATCCGCCGTCTTGCCGCGCTGCTGCCCGCGGACGAGATCCAGCTGATGTACAGCATGGCCCTGCACGGTCGCGCCGAGCTGCATCTGGCGCCCGATGAATACGCCGGCCTGTTGATGGTGCTGCTGCGCATGCTGGCCTTTCGCCCCGCTGGCACGCAGCCGAAGCCGTTGAAGGCGGCGGCGCTGGTGCGACCGCAGGCTGTCGCCAAGGCCGTGGTGGCGGTGCCGCTGCCCAAGGCGGTGCCGCCCGTTGCGGCGCCGGTGGCGCCTGCGCCGACTGCCCAGATTCTTCCCCAGGCTGCAGTGCCAGTGGTCGCGCCCAGGGCCTTCGCACCGGCGCCGGTCGTCGCTCCACCCAAGGCGGCCGAGCCGGTGGCGCAAAGCTTCAGCGACCGCCTGCGCCCCAAGCCGGTCGAGGCGGTGGCCGAGGACGACGTCAGCCTGGACGGCCCGCCGCCCGACGACGCGCCGCCGCCGTGGATGGAGGCTGACGACACGCCCGCCGTCGCGCCCACAGCGCGCGAGCCCGAGGCGCCGCGCCGCGCGGTGCTGCGCGAGACGCCCGAAGGCGCGCGCTGGGCCGAGCGCATCGCTGCCGTCAATCTGGTCGGCATGACCGGCGAACTGGCCCGCCAGGCCCAGGCGCTCGGCTGCGAGACGGTCGACGGCCGCGAGGTCTGGACGCTGCGCGTCGAGCGCCTGGGCCTGGCGGGCCAGTTCGCCGGTCATGCCGACCAGATTGACGGCAGCGATGCGCTCGGCCC
>SEEY01000641.1 GCA_004211235.1 Rubrivivax sp. | reverse complement strand
ATCGGCGCCACCGACAACCGCCATGGCGAGATGCCGGCCCCGCGCTGCGCTGCCTGCTGTTCGTCGCTCAAAACCATCCTCGTATCCACCGTGCTGCCTGGCGCTGAATTGTCGCCGCTCGCCACCTAGGGCCGGTCCTTGAGCAGACGCTGCAATGGTGTGTCCAGCTCTGACTTCAAGCGCAGCGCGAAGTCGGCGCTGAGGTGGTTGCGGTCCTTGAACATGATGACGCCATCCTTCTCCGTGGGGCACCTGGGCTGGGAGCAGATGCTGCCGGACAAGTCCAGCATTTCCACGCCCGCGTCCCTCAGCGCCTCAGCCTCGGCTGCCACGAGCTGCGTCGCCCAGGCGTCGCCGTCATCACGGGCGTAGCTGCACACGGCCTCTTCGGGCTGGCCGCGCCACGCCGCCCGTGCCAGGCAGGTGGGCACATTGAAACCAGGCAAGGGTGTGTCCCGCAGGTAGGCCGACTTCAGGCCGGAGGCTTGCAGGCGTCCGAGCATGTCGGCCAGCCCCTGCCGCCATGTCTGCGGCGCGAAGCCATAGCCGCCCGTGTAGTTGGCCAGCAGCACCAGGTCGGGCTTGAGCGCCTCGATGCGTTTGAGCATGGATTCACGCCAGCGCGTGCACTGCCAGTATTCGACGTCCTTGCCGAGAAGGCTCACGCGCAGTTCCACACCCGGGCACTGCGCCTTGGTCAGCGTGACGAGGCGCCAGCCATGCTGCCTGGCCAGCGCTTCGAGCGGCGTGAACCATTGCATGGCATGCGAGTCGCCGAACAGCACCACTGTCTTCTGTGCCTCCGCGGCGCCGAACTCACAGGCTGGCTGATCGACGGCCTCGTGTCGAGCCATGCAGCCACCCAGCGTTGCCGCGGGCCAGGTCGCCGCCTGCACGTAGCGCTGCTGTTGGGAATCGAGCGGCCGGCGCCCCAGCACATGGGCGGCCACGGCCACCGTGACGCAGAGCAGCAGGCCCACGGCGACGATGCGGCGCGGCGGCCAGGTGTCCACCAGCCCATGCTTGAAGGGCAACTCCACCCAGTGATAGGACAGCCAGCCGAGCAGCAGGGAAAGCGCGATCAGGGCGAGCGTCAGGCCTGCGCCGTGCCGCGGAAAGACCAGCGAAGCGAAGATCATCAACGGCCAGTGCCACAGATAGACCGAGTAGGAACAGTCGCCCACCCATCGCAGCGGCCCGCAGCACAAGAGTCGGCCAACCGCGCTGCCTTCGCCGTGCTCCACCACCACGAGCAGCCCCATCGCCGCAGCGACAGGAACCAGCGCCCAATAGCCCGGGAAGGCCAGCCCGCCGTCGAAGAAGACGGTGACGCCGGCAATACCAAGCAGCGACGCGACACCGAGCGCTGAAACCTTCCCCGGTGTCAGCCCCGTTGCCGTCGCCGGCCGCGTGGCGAACAGCATGCCGGCGGCGAACTCCCAGATGCGCATCGGCGTGAGAAAGAAGGCGTAGGGCAGCTTCCATTGCGACACGGCAATGCAGGCCAGCAGGCTCAACAGGCCGGCGACCATGACGAGCCCGTGCGTGGTCCGGCGCGCATCGCCACGGAACAACCGCGCGGCGAGCAGCATCAACAGCGGCCAGAACAGGTAGAACTGCTCCTCGACGGCGAGTGACCACAGGTGCAGCAGAGGGTTGGCTTCCTCATGGCCAGCGAAGTAGTCGATGGAGCGGCTGGCGAACCACAGGTTTGCCACATAGAGCGCCGAGGCCCGCACCGATGACATCAGCTCGGCATGCTCGAAGGGCGCGTACAGCAGCGGCACGATCGCCAGCACCGCGACCAGCACCACCGCGAACGCCGGCAGCAGTCGCCTGAAGCGCCGTGCGTAGAACGCCCAGAGGTCGATGCGGCCATGCGCCACGAGTTCGCGCAGCAACAGGCCGCCGATCAGGTAGCCGGAGATGACGAAGAACAGGTCAACGCCGACATAGCCGCCCTTGAAGCCGGGAACCGCCGCGTGATTGAGGAGCACCAGCAGAATGGCGATGCCGCGCATGCCTTGCAGGCCGAGGTTGAAGCGGCTGGCAACCGCCGGCGCATGGACCGGCAGCATCGGGGCCGCTGCCGAACCTACGGCAGCGACGGTCATGCCAGGTCCCGGAGCGGGTGCTCGTCCGGTGCCCAGGGGCTGGCGAAGAAGGCGGCCACCTCTGCCGGGTCAACGTCGGCCACCGCGGCGGGCTGCCAGCGCGGTGCCTGGTCCTTGTCGACGGCCAAGGCGCGGATGCCTTCGACCGTCTCGCTGCGGGCCGGGCCGCGCAGGTGGAAGGCATGGTGGACGAGATCGCGCTCCAGGCGCAGATCGTCGGCCAGGTCGAGGCCGCGGCCACGGCGCACGAGTTCGAGCGTGACGGCCATCATCAGCGGCGAGCGCGTCTGCAGCGTCGCCAGTGTGCCGCGCGCCCAGTCGTCATCGGCCTGCACGAGCGACGCCAGGATGGCGGCCACCGTCGGCTGGCCGAAATGGCGGTCGACCTGAGCCACCGATATGTCGGATGCCGACTCGGGCGCGATGTCGCAACGTTCCATGACGGTGGCGACGACATGCTCGGCGCTCGGCTGCTCGCCATGGCGCAGGGTCTCGACCATCGCGGGCCAGTGCTCGGCCCTGACGAACACGTCCGCGAGACCCCAGGTGATCGCGTCGCCGGCACCGATCGACTGGCC
>SEEY01000055.1 GCA_004211235.1 Rubrivivax sp. | reverse complement strand
ACCACAAGGCCTATGCCAGCCGCGAGGATTTCGACGCCGAGCTGGCCCGCGTCATCGACGGCTTCGCGCCCGATCTGGTCGTGCTGGCCGGCTTCATGCGGATCCTGACGCCCGGCTTCACGGCCCGCTATGCCCGCCGCATGCTCAACATCCATCCGTCGCTGCTGCCGGCCTTCACGGGCCTGCACACGCATGAACGGGCCATCGAGATGGGCTGCAAGATCGCCGGCGTGACGGTGCACTTCGTCACCGCGGAACTCGACCATGGCGCCATCGTGCTGCAGGCTGCCGTGCCGGTGCTGCCTCGCGACGACGCGGAGGCGCTGTCGGCCCGGGTGCTGACGGCCGAGCACCGCATCTATCCGCAGTCGGTGCGCTGGTTCGTCGAGGATGCGCTGGTCTGGCAGGGGGACGTCGTGCACCACCGCGACGGTGCGCCGCAGCAGCTCTTCGTCAGCTGATCAGCTGATCAATCCGGCCAGGATGTTGACCGTCAACGCCAGCACGCCGGTGTTGAAGACGAAGGCCAGCAGCGCCTGGGCGAGCACCAGCCGGCGCATTGCCCGCGAGCTGACGCTGACGTCGGAGGTCTGCGACGTGGCTGCCACGGTGATCGAGAAGTAGAGAAAGTCACCGTAGTCCGGCGGGCCGTCATCGCCCGGGAACTCCAGCCCATGCGCGGCCTTGCCGCCGCCGTGATACAGGCTTGCGTAGGCAATGCCGAACTCGACCGGGAGCAGCAGCCAGGAGCTGCAGACGGTGGCGATGGCGAAGGCGAGCGTCAGGCTGCTGGCCGTGTGCGCCTCCTTGGCCGAGCCGAGTTCCAGTGCGATGGCGGCAAAGCTGGCCAGCGCGCCGCCGACGGCCAGCAGCAACATGACGGGCAGGCCCTCGGCCAGATCCTTGGCGCGCTGCTGCAGGTTCACCGCGCTGGCACGGCCGAGCATCATCCACAGCGCCAGCGGCAGGTAGATCCACAGCGTGATGTCCCAGCCGAGCAGCAGCCGCGTGGTGATCGGCATCTGCACCGGCCACAGCGCGGCGAGCACCGCGCCGGCGAGAACGGCTGTCAGCAGCCGGGGGCGCAGGCGCAACTGGGTCCAGAGATTCATGTTGGGATAATGGGGCGATGCATCCTAATGCCCTCCTGGAGCTGAGCGCCGAGCTGATTGCCGCCGTCAACCAGCTCGACGCCCCGGCCGACTCCACCGTCTCCGCCTTCTTCCGCCAACACAAGAACCTCGGCCAGCGCGAGCGAGCCGCGCTTGCCGAGACGGTCTACGCACTGCTGCGCGAACGCATCAAGTTCCAGAACCTGGCCCAGAGCGGCAGTGGCTCCATGCACCGCCGCCTGGCCATGCTGGCCTGGCGCGGCAATGCCGCCTTCCTGCGCGGCGCGCTCAGCCCCCAGGAGCAGCACTGGCTGGACCAGGTCCAGGCCATCGACCCGATGAGCCTGGCATCCAAGATGCGCCACAACATGCCCGAGTGGCTCGCCGAGCCGCTGCTGGCGCGGCTGGGCGAAGAGGAATTCTGGAAGCTCGCCAACGCGCTGAACGAGGCCGCGCCGCTGGATCTGCGCGTCAACGCACTCAAGCTCAAGCGCGAGGAGGCCCAGCAGCAATTCAAGGCAGCCGGCATTGACGCCGCGCCCACGCCGTATTCGCCGCTCGGCCTGCGCATCGACGGCAAGCCGGCCTTGCACAAGCTGGAGTTGTTCACCAGCGGCGGCGTCGAGGTGCAAGATGAAGGCAGCCAGTTGTTGGCCCTGCTGCTCGCGCCCAAGCGCGGCGAGATGGTGGTGGACTTCTGCGCCGGCGCTGGGGGCAAGACCCTCGCGTTGGGCGCGGCAATGCGCAACACCGGCCGGCTCTATGCCTTCGACACCTCAGGCCACCGGCTCACGGCGATGAAGCCCCGCCTGGCGCGCAGTGGCCTGTCCAACGTCTACCCGGCCCAGATCGCCCATGAGCGCGACGACCGCATCAAGCGCCTGGCAGGCAAGATCGACCGGGTTCTGGTCGACGCGCCGTGTTCGGGCCTTGGCACGCTGCGCCGCAACCCCGACCTGAAGTGGCGCCAGTCGCCCAAGGGCGTGGCCGAACTGCAGGAAAAGCAGCGCGCCATCCTGGCCAGCGCAGCCCGCCTGGTGAAGCCGGGCGGCCGGCTCGTCTACGCGACATGCAGCCTGCTGGACGCGGAAAACGAGGTCATCGCCGCGGAGTTCGCCGGCGCCCACCCGCAGTTCAAGCCGCTGGCGGCGGACGAGGCGCTTGCCAAGTCGCAAGTCGAGCGCGCCGGCGAACTCGTGGAGAACGGCGCACTTCGGTTGTGGCCCCACCGCCACGCGACGGACGGTTTCTTCGCCGCTGCATGGGAAAGGGCGGATTGACGAACGTCAAAGACCGCGCCGCATCGCACGCGTACGCTCGAATGCGGTGCCCTTCATCCCCTGTTTCTGGGGGCACTCCCCTACAATTGAGTTTCCTTTGCATGCCCTTCACGGGTGAGGTCTCGGACGCATGAACGAATTTCTGAACACGCTGGTGAATTGGCTGAGCGATGGCTTGCTCAATGCCAGCGGTTGGCAGGTGCTTGTCTTCACGCTGGTGGTGACGCACATCACCATCTCGGCGGTGACGATCTTCCTGCACCGCGCGCAGTCGCACCGCGCCCTGGAACTCGGCCCGATCCCGTCCCATTTCTTCCGTTTCTGGCTGTGGCTGACCACGGGCATGGTGACCAAGGAATTCGTCGCCATCCACCGCAAGCACCACGCCAAGTGCGAGACCGAGGAAGACCCGCACAGCCCGCAGACCCGCGGCCTCAAGGCCCTGCTGCTGACTGGCGTCGAGCTCTACCGCGCTGAATCGCGCAACATGGAGACGATGCGCAAGTACGGCACCGGCACGCCGGACGACTGGATCGAGCGCAACCTCTACACCCGCTTCTCCTGGCAGGGCGTGGCGCTGATGTTGATCCTCGACGTGCTTGCCTTCGGTGCCATCGGCGCGACGGTCTGGGCCATCCAGATGGCCTGGATTCCGGTCTGGGCCACGGGCGTCATCAACGGCATCGGCCACTACTGGGGCTACCGCAACTTCGAAGCGCCCGACGCGTCGACCAACGTCGTGCCCTGGGGCATCCTGATCGGTGGCGAAGAGCTGCACAACAACCATCACACCTACCCGACCTCGGCCAAGTTCTCGGTCAAGAAGTACGAGTTCGACATCGGCTGGGCCTACATCCGTGCCATGGAGATGGTGGGTTGGGCCAAGGTCCGCAAGACGGCGCCCAAGCTCAGCCTGGGCGAGATCAAGCCTGCAGCGGATGCGCGCACGCTGGAGGCGCTGATCGCGAACCGTTATGAAGTCATGGCCACCTACGCCCGGGGCCTCAAGGCTGTCTGCGAAGCGGAATTGACCAAGGTCCAGGCGGAAGGCGGCAAGCACAGCGAGCGCTTCGCCCAGTTCAAGGCAGCCAAGCGCTGGTTGCATCGGGATGAAGAGCGGATCCCTGCCGACGTGCACGGCCACCTGGCCCATGCCCGCGCTGCCAGCCCGGTCATCGACAAGCTCGTCACCATGCGCGAAGAGCTTCGCCAGCTGTGGACACGCACGAACGTGTCTGCCGAGCAACTGGTGGCCGATCTGCAGGCCTGGTGCCGCCGTGCTGAAGAGAGCGGCATCGCCGAGCTGCAGGCCTTTTCGATGCGCCTGCGCGCTGCCCACGCCTGACCCAGGTTTCGCTTCTGTAAAAGGGCGCCCTTGACGGGCGCCCTTTTTCCTTGGCTGGCCTAGACTCGGAACACGCAGTCTTATTTTTCAGGAGGCCTGCCATGAAATATCGCTGGATCACCTTGGGCCTGTTGGCCCTCACTGCCGCGGCGCAAGCCGACGTGCAGGTGAACTTCGTGAAGCCCGAGTCCTTCATCGACATCAAGGACAACAACGGCTTCAGGGACGAGGATGTCCTGAAGGACATTCAAACCCACCTCGTTGCGCAAGCTCAGAAATACCTGCCTGGCCGTGATGTCCGCATCAGCGTGACGGACGTGGACCTGGCGGGCCAGGTCGAGCCCTTTGGCCGCAGCGCGACATGGCTGCGGGTCATGCGCACGGTGACGCTGCCCTCCATCTCGCTGGAGTACGAGGTGCGCGATGGCGACAAGGTCGTGCAGCAGGGCAAGGCCACGCTGCGTGACATGAACTACCAGGACGGCTTCAACAGCTACTTCGCGAGCGAGTCGCTGCGCTATGAAAAACGCATGATCGACCGCTGGTTCCAGAGCGAGTTCCGCACGGCCACCGCGTCCGCCGAGCCGCGCTGAAGCAGGCGGCCAAGAAGGCCGCCGCCAAAGACAAAAACCCGCCAGCGTTGCCGCTTGGCGGGTTTTGTCTTGCTGCGGGAGCGAAGGCGGTCAAGCCGCCCGGCGCATCACTTCAGCTTGATTTCCTTGTACAGGACGTGCTTGCGCACCTTCGGATCGAACTTCATGAATTCGAGCTTTTCGGGCGTCGTCTTCTTGTTCTTGTTCGTTGTGTAGAAGTGGCCGGTGCCCGCAGTGGACTCCAGCTTGATCTTCTCGCGGCCGCCTTTGGATGCCATGGTCTTGTTCCTTCAGTAGGTCAGTGAACGGCGCGCTTTACAGCTCGCCCTTGGCACGCAGGTCGGCGATGACCTGGTCGATGCCGACCTTGTCAATCAAACGAAGGGCGGCGTTCGTGATGCGCAGGCGAATCCAGCGGTTTTCGGATTCCACGAAGAACCGGCGGTATTGCAGGTTCGGCAGGAACCGACGCTTGGTTTTGTTGTTGGCGTGGGAAACGTTGTTCCCGACCATGGGCTTCTTGCCCGTGACTTGACAGACGCGTGCCATGACGCTTCTCCAGTTTGACGACGAGGACCAGTTGCTGCGAAGAACTCGCTGGCAACCCATTGACCGCAAATGCCTGCTAAACCCGACCCCTGAATGTTCTCAGCGGCCAAGCGCGGTCTATCCGGCAGGCAAGCCCGCGAGTATAGCGGCAAACCCGTAACCAGTCCACGCGCTGCGGTCAGCGCCCGGATCAGCCCTGTTCCTGGTCCAGAAAACGCTGCGCGTCCAATGCCGCCATGCATCCCGTGCCGGCGCTGGTGATGGCCTGACGGTAGACGTGGTCCTGCACGTCGCCAGCGGCGAAGACGCCGGGCACGCTCGTCATCGTCGCGAAGCCGTTCAGGCCGCTTTTCGTGACGATGTAGCCGTCCTTCATCTCCAGCTGACCCTGGAAGATCTCGGTGTTGGGCTGATGGCCGATGGCGATGAAGCAGCCATGCAGGGTGATGTCGGACTTGCTGTCGTCCAGCGTGCTGCGGATGCGCACGCCGGTCACGCCGGAGGCGTCGCCCAGCACCTCGTCGAGCTGCTGGAAGAAGTGCAGCACGATCTTGCCGGCGTCCGCCTTCTCCTTGAGCTTGTCGATGAGGATGGGCTCGGCGCGGAACTTGTCGCGGCGATGGATCAGGTGGACGGTGTTGGCAATGTTGGACAGATACAGCGCTTCCTCGACCGCAGTGTTGCCGCCGCCCACAACGCAGACGTCCTGGCCGCGATAGAAGAAGCCGTCGCAGGTCGCGCAAGCACTGACCCCGCGGCCCATGAAGGCCTGCTCGGACTCCAGCCCTAGGTATTTGGCCGAGGCGCCAGTGGCGATGATGAGCGCGTCGCAGGTGTAGGTGCCGCTGTCGCCAAAGAGGGTGAACGGGCGCTTGGAGAAGTCGACCTTGTTGATGTGGTCGAACACGATCTGCGTATTGAAACGCTCGGCATGCTCCTGGAAGCGCTGCATCAGCTCGGGGCCCTGCACGCCCATCACGTCGGCCGGCCAGTTGTCCACTTCGGTCGTGGTCATGAGTTGACCCCCCTGAGCCATGCCGGTGATCAGCGTAGGCTTCAAATTTGCCCGCGCCGCATAAATGGCGGCGGTGTAGCCGGCGGGGCCCGAGCCGAGGATGAGCAGGCCGTGATGTTGGATATTGGGGGTCATGACAGGTGAAGTGAGGGCGGTGAGGCCTGCCGCAAGGATGGCAAGGGTGTTTTAGGGGGCGAACCCCGGCCTTACCCGAAGCGGCGAAGCGTTGCCGCGTGTGCACAATGCACGCCATTTTAGGCAGGCGTCTTTCCGGGCGCCGGCCTGGGGCCCCAAACCTGGAGACTGCATATGGCGATGATTTCCAACCTCGACCTGATCCGCCGTGTTCCGCTGTTCTCGATGCTGACGACCGACCAGGCCCAGTCGATCGCCGACAGCGTCGTCAAGCGCCGCTTCAAGCGGGGCGAACTGATCGTCGAGCAGGGCACCAAGTCCAACGCGCTGTTCATCCTGCTGAACGGTCGAGCCCGCGTGCTGACGGCCGACCATCGCGGCCGCGAGGTCATCCTCGCCGTGCTGCAGTCCGGCGACTACGTCGGCGAGATGAGCCTGATCGACAACGAGCCCCATTCGGCCACTGTGCGCGCCGAGGTGCAGACCGACATGCTCGTGCTTGGCCGGCTGGAATTCGCGCGTTGCCTGCCCGAGGCCAGCAGCCTGTCGTACGGCATCCTGCGCGGTCTGGTGGCGCGGCTGCGCAACGCTGATCGCCAGATCGAGTCGCTGGCACTGCTGGACGTCTACGGCCGCGTTGCACGCACGCTGCTGGACATGTCCGAGGACGAAAAGGGCATCAAGCTCATCCGGGGCAAGGTCTCCCGGCAGGACATGGCCAAGGTCGTCGGCGCTTCGCGCGAGATGGTCAGCCGTGTCATGAAGGACCTGGAAGAGCGCGGCGTGATTGAAACGCTTGAGAACGGTTCGGTGGTCATCAAGGAACGGCTGACCCACGATTGACAGTGACAATGTGGGGATGAGTTTTCCCCTCGGTTCCCTGCTGGGTGGCCAGGACGCCGCCGCTGCAACCGGCGAGTCCGTCGCCCCCGCCAAGCCCGCGCGCCGACAGGCGCCCAGACGCGATGTGGCGCCGCCTTCGGCCACCTCGCGATTGCTGCGTACGCCGCTCTGGCTGGCCCTCACGGCCCTGCTGCTCGCGCTGCTGTTGCTGGCAATGGCCACGCACGATCTTCGCGACGCGGCCTTCAGCACCAGCGGCCAGCGCGACCTGGTCGGCAACCGCGTTGGCAGTTTCGGCGCCTGGCTGTCTGACGGCCTGCTCTTCCTGTTCGGATTTTCCGCGTGGTGGCTGCCGCTGCTGGCGCTGCGTGGCTGGCTGCGCAGTCTGGCCGGCCTGCTTCGCCACGACATTGCGCCCGCGCTGCGCTGGAGCCAGCGTGCGAGGGCTTGGGCGGGGGTGCTGCTGCTGATGGCCGCCAGCTGTGCGCTGGAGTGGAGCCGGCTGTACGCCGTCGAGCCGCGGCTGCCCGGTCACGCCGGCGGCCTGATCGGTTACGCGCTCGGGCCTTTGGGCATGAAGGGCCTGGGCTTCGCCGGCTCCGGCGTCGTCTGGATCGTGCTGCTGCTGACGGGCCTGTCCTGGGCGTTCCGCTTCTCCTGGGGCCACCTGGCCGAGCGCATTGGCGAGCGCATCGAGCAGCTGCGCGAGCAGCGCATCGAGAAGCGGGAGATCAAGGCCGACCAAAGGGCGGGCGAGCAGGCGGTGAAGGAGCGGGAGCAGGAGGTCGAGGTCGAGCGCCAGATCGAGCGCCAGTGGGAACACGGCGGAGTCGACCATGCACCGCTCGTCATCGAGGCGCCGCTCGTCGAAGTGCCGCAGTCCACGCGCGTGGCCAAGGAGCGCCAGCAGACGCTGTTCGTCGATGCCGGTGACGCGAAGCTGCCGCAAGTCGATCTGCTCGATGCCGCCCCCGGCCGCCAGGAAACGGTGACGCCCGAATCGCTGGAAATGACCAGCCGGCTCATCGAGAAGAAGCTGCGCGACTTCGGCGTCGAGGTGCATGTCGTCGCCGCTTCGCCCGGGCCGGTCATCACGCGCTACGAAATCGAGCCGGCCACCGGCGTCAAGGGCTCGCAGATCGTCGGCCTTGCCAAGGACCTGGCGCGCTCATTGAGCCTGGTGTCCATCCGCGTCGTCGAGACCATTCCGGGCAAGAACTACATGGCGCTGGAGCTGCCGAATGCGCGCCGCCAGACGATCAAGCTGTCGGAAATCCTGGGCTCGCAGGTCTATGCTGACGCCGCATCCCAGCTGACCATGGGACTGGGCAAGGACATCGTCGGCCTGCCCATCGTCGCCGACCTCGCCAAGATGCCGCACTGCCTGGTCGCCGGCACGACCGGCTCGGGCAAGTCGGTGGGCATCAACGCGATGATCCTCAGCCTGCTCTACAAGGCCGAGGCGCGCGATGTGCGGCTCATCCTCATCGATCCGAAGATGCTGGAGATGAGCGTCTACGAGGGCATCCCGCATCTGCTGGCGCCGGTCGTGACGGACATGAAACAGGCCAGCAATGCGCTGAACTGGTGTGTCGGCGAGATGGAGCGGCGCTACAAGCTCATGTCCAAGATGGGCGTGCGCAATCTGGCCGGCTACAACAAGAAGATCGACGAGGCCAAGGCCAACGGCATCAGCATTCCCAACCCCTTTGCGCTGAACAACGACGAGCCCGAGCCGCTCGAGCGCCTGCCTTTCATCGTGGTCGTCATCGACGAACTGGCCGACCTGATGATGGTGGTGGGCAAGAAGATCGAGGAGCTGATCGCGCGCCTGGCGCAGAAGGCGCGGGCGGCCGGCATCCACCTGATCCTGGCCACGCAGCGGCCGTCGGTGGACGTCATCACCGGCCTCATCAAGGCCAACATCCCGACGCGCCTGTCCTTCCAGGTCAGCAGCAAGATCGACAGCCGCACCATCCTCGACCAGATGGGCGCCGAAGCGCTGCTCGGCATGGGCGACATGCTCTACATGCCCTCCGGCACCGGCCTGCCGATCCGCGTGCACGGCGCCTTTGTCAGCGACGACGAGGTCCACCGCGTTGTGGAGTACATCAAGTCCCAGGGTGAACCGAATTACATCGAAGGCATTCTCGAAGGCGGCGTGCTCGACGGCATCGATGGCGAAGCGCCGGCGCCGGGTGAATCCGCCGGCGAGGCCGACCCGATGTATGACCAGGCCGTGGCCATCGTGCTGCAGCATCGCAAGGCGTCGATCTCGCTGGTGCAGCGCCATCTGCGCATCGGCTACAACCGCGCCGCGCGGCTGCTGGAGCAGATGGAGAACTCCGGGCTTGTCGGGGCGCTGGCGTCCAACGGCAGCCGTGAATTGATCATCCCCAAACGCGACGAGTGATCCCAACGAATGAAGAAACTTCTGCTCTCCCTGACGCTGTTGTTGGCCGGCGTGGCGCATGCCGACGCCGTGGATGCGCTGCGTGATTTCGGCCGTGAGGTGAAGAGCGGCAAAGCCAACTTCACGCAGACCGTCACGTCGCCGGACGGCAAGCGCAAGAAGACCTCCTCGGGCAGCTTCGAATTCGAGCGGCCCAACCGCTTCCGCTTCAGCTACGCCAAGCCCTTCGAGCAGACCATCGTCGCCGATGGCCAGAAGGTCTGGATCTACGACGCCGACCTGAACCAGGCCAGCTCGCGCAAGCTGGGCGACGCGCTCGGCGCCACGCCGGCTGCGATTCTGGCTGGCACCAATCTCGAACGCGACTTCACGCTGAAGGCGCAGCCGAGCGAGGCCGGGCTGGACTGGGTGCAGGCGATTCCTAAGCAGGCCGAGTCGACCATCCAGTCCCTCAAGCTCGGTTTCAAGGCCAAGGAACTGGCAGCGATGGAGATCGTCGATGGCTTCGGCCAGCGCTCGCGGCTGGACTTCAGCGCCGTTCAGGCGAATGTGCCGGTGGCCGCCGACCGCTTCCAGTTCAAGCTGCCCGCCGGGGCCGATTTGATCGAGCAATGACCGGTCTGTTCGACGCCGATCCGCCCGCGCAGCCGCTGGCCGAACGGCTGCGGCCCAGAACGCTGGACGAGGTCATCGGTCAGCGCCATCTGCTCGGCCCGGGCATGCCGCTGCGCGCGGCCTTCGAGGCGGGGCGGCTGCAAAGCATGATCCTGTGGGGCCCGCCGGGCGTCGGCAAGACGACGCTGGCGCGGCTGGTGGCCGGCGCCTTCGATGCGCAGTTCATCGCCATCTCGGCCGTGCTCGGTGGCGTGAAGGACATCCGCGAGGCGGTCGACCGGGCGCAGATTGCGGCGCAGCAGGGCCGGCGCACGGTGCTGTTCGTCGACGAGGTGCACCGCTTCAACAAGGCCCAGCAGGACGCCTTCCTGCCGCATGTCGAGTCCGGCCTGTTCACCTTCATCGGCGCCACGACCGAGAACCCGAGCTTCGAGGTGAATTCCGCGTTGCTGTCGCGCGCACAGGTGCAGGTGCTCAAGAGCCTGGACGCGGAAGAGTTGCAGCAGCTCATCGAGCGCGGGTCGGCCGAGCTGGGCATCGCGCCGCCGACCCAGCCCGCCGCTGACCGGCTGATCGGCTATGCCGACGGCGACGCGCGCCGGCTGCTGAACGCGCTCGAATCCGCGGCGTCTCTGGCCAATGGTCAGCTCATCGACGAAGCGCTGCTGGAACGCACGCTGGGCGAGCAGTTGCGCCGTTATGACAAGGGAGGCGACCAGTTCTACGACGTCATCAGCGCCCTGCACAAGTCCGTGCGCGGCAGCCACCCGGACGGCGCGCTCTACTGGTTCGCCCGCATGGTCGACGGCGGTGTGGACGCCCGCTACATCTCGCGCCGCCTGATCCGCATGGCCAGCGAGGACATCGGCCTGGCCGACCCTCGTGCGCTGCGCATCACGCTGGATGCCGCCGAGACGTATGAGCGGCTGGGCTCCCCAGAGGGCGAGCTGGCGCTGGCCGAGGCGGTTGTCTACCTGGCCATCGCACCCAAGTCGAATGCTGTCTACAAGGCTTTCAACGCGGTCAAGGCCTTCATCAAGCAGGACCAGTCCCGCCCGGTGCCCGTCCACCTGCGCAATGCGCCAACCAAGCTCATGAAGGAGCTCGGCTATGGCAAGGCCTACCGCTACGCGCACGACGAGCCCAATGCGTACGCGGCTGGCGAGCAATACCTGCCCGACGGGCTCGAAAGCCAGCGCTGGTACGAGCCCGTGCCGCGCGGCCTGGAGACGCGCATTGCCGACAAGCTGGCCGAACTGCGCCGCCTGGACGATGAAGCGGCGGCTGAAGGCTAGCGCGGCGCTGCTCGCGCTCTGCGTGGGCCTTGCTCATGCGGCCGACGGGCCGACGCTGACCCGCGTGCGCGACACCGGCGTCATCGTCATCGGCTACCGGCCGGCGTCGCTGCCGTTCTCCTATCTCGACGCCCAGCTGCGCCCGACCGGCTACACCGTCGAGCTCTGCGAGCGCATCGTCAGCGCCGTCCGGCAGAAGCTGCAGCTGCCCGACCTGGAAGTACGCCGCGTCGAGGTGGCTTCCGCCACGCGCATGCCGCTGGTCATCAACGGCACGCTGGACCTGGAGTGCGGCATCACGACGCACAACGCCGAGCGGGCGCGCAACCAGGCCTTTTCGCTGACCATCTTCGTGGCGGAGACGCGGCTGCTGGCGCGTGCCTCGGACCGCGTGCAAAGCCTGGCGGATCTGCGCGGCCAGCCGGTGGCGTCCACCATCGGCACCACCAGCATCCAGCATCTGGCCAAGGTGAATGAGCAGCAGAACCTCGGCATCCGCATCCTCGGCGGCCTGGACGATCCGGAGGGCTTGCAGCTCGTGCGCAGCGGCCGGGCGTCGGCCTTCCTGATGGACGACGTGATCCTGCGCAGCGTGCTCGCGACGCAGGGCCCGGGCGCGGACGACTACCGCATCTCCGATCAGGCGCTGACCGTCGAGCCCTATGCCATCGGCCTGCGCAAGGGCGACCCGCAGTTCAAGGCGCTGGTGGACGGCGTGCTCGCAGGCCTTTACCGCAGCGGCGAGATTCACGCGATCTACCGCCGCTGGTTCGAACAGCCGCTGCCCTCGCAGGGGTGGAACCTCAAGCTGCCGATGAGCGCCGCGTTCCGGCGCGTCATC
>SEEY01000640.1 GCA_004211235.1 Rubrivivax sp. | reverse complement strand
GAGCTGCACATTGCCGTGGGCGTCGCGCTCCAGCTCGCCGGCGAGCTGGAGCGCGACGCCCACGGCAATGTGCAGCTCAGCGGCACGGGCGCGCTGGCCGACCTGCTGTGCGCAGAGATCAAGGGCAAGCTCGGCATCAAGCGCGTGCGCGGCGACACCTTCGGCTACCTGCAGCGCAGCTTCCTCGGCTGCGTCAGCGACGTCGACCAGCGCGAAGCCCGCGAGGTCGGCGAGAAGGCGGTGCAGTACGCCTTCCATGGCGACCGGGACGGTTCGGTGGCCATCAAGCGCACCGGCTATTACGCGGTCGACTACGTGCTGCTGCCGCTCACCGACGTGGCCGGCAAGACCCGCACGATGGAAGACGAGTTCATCACCGCCAGCGGCACCGACGTGACCGACGCCTTCCGCCTCTACCTGCGCCCGCTGCTGGGTTCCGGCATGCCCGACGCGTTCAGGTTGCGGCCGAACCCCGTGCCCAAGGTGCTGAACAAGCGCTGATCAGGCCGCCCGGTCCAGGCGGGCGAGCGCCCACGCCTCGGCGCGGTGTTGCACTTGATGCAGCGCCAGCGTCAGCAGCATCCAGGCCAGCACGAGGCTCGGCACCGATGGGTGCGGGCGCGTGGAGAACGCGCAGGCCAGCGTCAGCAGGCTGGGCAGCAGCGCGAACGGCCAGCCCCAGCGCGATGCGAGTGCCAGCGTGTGGGTGACCGGGCGGGAGACGGCGTCCAGCACGATATTGCCGCCCAGCCTGCCTTCGTAACGCGCTGCGCCGACCAGCACGTAGAGCAGGCTGATCGCCATCACGGCGGCCCACGGGTCGTCGGCTGACGCAAAGCGGAACAGCAGCGCACCCACGGGCACCAGCAGGGCGATGCAGACGGGGCTCAGCAGCAACTGCAGCGGCCACGCCAGCAGCGCGCCCAGCCACAGGACGAGCCAGGGCGCCGCGTCCAGCAGGGTCTGCAGCAGGCCGATGCCGAAGGCCTGCATCGGCAGTGCGGCCGTGGTGAGGTTCCATTGCGGACTGAACGCGGCGAGCACCGCCGCAGCCAGCACCACGGCCAGGCCGGCAGCCGGCTGCCGCGCATGCCGTCGCCAGCGCTGCATGGGCAGCATGAGGGGCCGCCCGTCGCGGCGGTCCAGTGCGAGGCCGTGATGCATCAGCAGGCCGAGGATGTGGCTGGCACCGAGCCAGCCGGCGCCCCACAGGCACCACATCGTCATGCGCAGCGTGGCCAGATCCCGGTCGTCCGACACCGCCAGGAACAGCCCGAAGACCAGCCCGCCCAGCATGCCGGCACGCAGCAGCCAGGCCGCCTGCAGGCGCTTGTCCAGGGCGCGCCGCGCCAGCGGGTCGAGGCCGCACTGCCCCAGCGTGCGCGGGTTGAGCGTCGCCAGGAGCCGGGACAGCGTGGGCTGCAGCAGCAGCGCAAACCAGAGCGCCGCTGCACCGCTGCCGCGCGGCCGGGCGAGCTCAAGCAGCGGCTTGATCTGCTCCCGCACTTCTGCGGTGGGCGGCGCGGGCCGTTGCGCGCGCTCCTGCAGCGCCTGGCGCACGGCTTCGGCCAGCTGCGGGCCGATCTGCCGCGCCACGCGGAAGTCCTGCCGCCAGCCGAAGTAGTCGTCCAGCGCGCCGACGAAGCTGTCCGGCAGGCCGTCCTGCTGCACGACCCAGTGCGCGAAGTGAGCGGACCACGCGTCGCGCCCGTCCAGCGGCTGGGCGTCCAGCAGTGCGCGCACGGCGGGCCACTGGGCAGCGAGCGACGGCGAGCCCTCCCCCAGCCACAGCCCGTGCAGCTGCTGCACCGTTTCCGCTGGCGACAACGGCGCTGGTGGTGTGAGGTCCGGCACATGCGTTGCCGTCTGCGTCGCGGCAGGCTCCGCCGAAACGGGGGCCGCCACGGGCGCCATCACGGGCGGCGCTTGGAGGGCCTCACCTCGGGCCCATTGCTGGACGCGCTCGTAGGCCCCGCGCAGCGTCTGATAGGCCTCGGCGTCGTCGTCCGGCCGCGTAACCTTCAGTTTGAGCGCATAGGCCTTCTTGATGGCGGCCATCTCCGCGGTCGGCGCGATGCCGAGCAGCGCCCAGTCCTGCTCCCACATGTCAGCCGGGCCGCAGAGCGCGCAGCTGCTTCAGCCCCCATGCGTCCGCCCTGGCCTGCAGCCAGCCCACCGCGAGGATGCTCAGCACCCAGACGAGGAAGATGCGCGTCGGGCTGAATCGGCCGTCGGCCAGCACCGCCCAGGCGGCGCTGAAAGCCAATGGCGTCAGCGCGGTGGTGTAGGTCCAGCGGTCCACCAGGTTGAGCGTGTTCAGCACCGGTCGCACCATCCAGCGCACGGGAGCGGACTCGGACAGCCCCAGCCGCTCCTCGTGCATCGCCGCGCCGATCAGCAGCCAGACGAGGCCGACCAGCACGCAGCTGTTCAGCGCCAGCCAGTTGCCCAGCAGCGCCATTCCGAAGTAACCCACCAGTGGCGTCAAAGCGGCGACGACGCAGCCGCGCAGCATGTCGAGCGGCCAGGCGAGCACCAGGCCGGCCAGCGCGAGCACAAGGGTGCCGTAGTCGAAAGCCGCTTCGGGCAGCGTGCCGGCAGCCAGCACCTCCTGCAGATGCTGCAGCACGGCAGCGGCCAGCAGCAGGGCCAGGCCCAGCCAGGGCTGGCTGCCGGCACGCTGCCCGAAGCGGCTTTCGAC
>SEEY01000054.1 GCA_004211235.1 Rubrivivax sp. | reverse complement strand
GCTCCACCGCGAGGACGGGCGTCGCCTCCTGGGCAGAGGTCGCCGGCACAACGCCCTCGGGCGCCTCGACCGCGGGTTTTGCATCGGTCGGTGGCGGAACGGCGCCCGGCTGCTCCGCCGGTTGAGACTCGCCGGCGGCGGCTCCAGGCTGCAGCACGACGCGCAATTCCTGCACCTCGGCCTGCCGGGCCTGCCACGGCAACGACAGGCCGGTCAGCCCGAAGCGCTGGCCGCCGAAGGTGAGGCTCAGCAGCAGGCCGTGGGTCACCAGGGAAAAGAGCAGCGCGCGGTTCATGCGCCCGCTGTGTGCCGAGCCCAGGGCGAGGCCGGCGACGCTCAACCGCATCGCGCTGCCCCCCGCCCTTCGTCTCCGGCCCTGATTCTCATGGCGCGGATTGTCTTCGCCAGTGGGCGCCCGGCCGTGCGCGGGCGCCACCCATTCGACGGGGGGAACGCTTCGGGCCGCCGGGCCTTACCAGGCCTTGAACCGCCCGCTGACGTGCAGCATGGCCATGAACTGCAGGAGGCCGTCGTAGTAGCGCCATTGGCCGGTGGGCGGCTCCAGGGCCCAGAGGTCGTCGACGAAGCGCCTGGCCAGCGGCTTGTCGACCAGCAGGGCCGCCACGGCATTGCTGGCCATCAGGCCCTTGGACGGCTCGTCGTTGAGCGGCTTGCCGTCCACCGTGTAGAGGTGGGTGTAGGGCTGCTTCTGCGCGGTGAAGAAGCTCAACAGCCGCTGGCTCAGGCCGGCGGCTGCCGGGTTCCGGCCCCACCAGGCCTGGTCGACGCTCCAGTTCACCGCGGTGCGGAAGGCGTCGTAGCGGAAGTCTTCGTGGCCCTCCAGCACCTTCGGGCGGCCGTCGAACTCGGCGTAGTCGGGCGTCAGGCCGGTCTTGGGATGTGCCGCCTTGCTGAAGTAGGCGCGGCTGATGTCGGCGATCTCTCGCCAGCGCGCCCGGTCCTCGGGCTGGGCCGCGCGGCGGGCCCAGATCTCGTAGAAGGCCGGCAGGTGATAGGACGGATCGCTGAAGTCCGCGGCCTTGCCCACGGGCACGAAGACCACCTGGCCGTGCGTCGGCGAAAAGATGGAACGCGCGCCCTCCTTGATGCCGCCGTTCAGCGTCTCCTTGTGCAGCATGGCCGTCAGCAGCTCCTGGGCCTGGGCGTTGTAGTCGTAGAGGCCCTGGCCATTGCCCCAGCGCGAGGCCGCCATCAGCAGCGCGGTGGCGATGTACTCCTCACCGTCGGACGCCGGCACCGCGTCCTTGCCGAAATCTGCGCAGCCGGTGGGCTTGCACTGCCAGCGGAAGTAGCTCTGGCGCGGCCCTGAGCGGTAGCGCATGTGCGTCCAGGCCCAGTTCCAGAGCGCGTCGAACTCGGCCTTGCGACCCATCTGCACCGCCACCATCATTCCGTAGGACATGCCTTCACTGCGCACGTCGGCATTGCCCACGTCCAGCACGTAGCTGGCCGGGCCGTCGGGCGTGGCTGCGGCCGGGTAGACGATGCGCTGCTGGGCGCCGCCTTCGAACAGCGACTGCCAGTAACCGGCCAACCTGGCGGTGATGTCGGCCTCGCTGACCTCGGGGCGGATTTCGCGCAGCAGGTTGCGGTACTGCCCGGTCACCGCGGCAGCCGCGGGAGCTTCCGCGGCCGCGCTGGCCGGCGCCAGTTCGAGGCGCTGCACGACGGCGTTGTCGTCCAGGCGCCAGAGGCGGATGACGTGCCGCCCGGGCTTCATGCCCGCGAAGGTAGCCGTGAGGCGGAACGAATTGTTGATGACCGCACGGGCCCAGTCGCGCTCGGCGACCGACCGCTCGGCGCCCGGGGTGGGCTGCAGATTCAGCTTGAGTTCCTGCGGCGGCAGCTCGTCGATGCTTACAGCGAGGCGAATGCCGCCGCCGTTGCGAGTGTCCAGCGTCGGCGCCATCACGAGGCTCAGCGCCATGTCGCCGCCCTGGCGCAGGTCCACGTCGTAGTCCAGCCGCACGCCGTCGGCCAGCGTCGTCGACGGCCGGCCCTGCGGCAGCGCCATGACGGCGCCCAGGCCCTGGCCCAGGTTCGGGATGGCCGTCCACGTCAGGCCGCGGCCGTTCACGGCACGGCTGAACTGCGTGGCCTCGACGGTGATCAAGTCGCCTTGCGCCGGGCGCGCGGGGCGCGACAGCTGCTGGGCCACCGCCGCGGCATCCGCCGCGCCGGCGACGCGCCTGACCTCGGGCATCACGTTCTTCGCCGGCTCCTGCCAGATCTTGTAGCCGATATGGGTCTGCAGCATCATGCCGGCCCACTTGCCGCCGGCGATGGTGTGGTACTGGTCGCTGAGGGCCTGGTCGCGGGCGAAGGCGGCCTCGGCGCGGTCGGCAAACACGTTGGCGCGGGCGTCGCCGGCGGCGGCCAGCTTGCGGTTCCAGGCCACGGCGTAGTACAGGCGGTAGAGGTTGGCCATCGCCAGCACCGGGTGCTCGACGAGCTGGAAGTAGGCGTCCAGCTGGTCGGCGCGCAGGGCCTGCCTGGCCTGCGCGACGCGGGCTTCCAGCGACTCCCAGTCGGCCACGTGGGCGCCGAAGGTGCCGCCATCGAGCGCCTCGGCGGACGCAGCACCGAGCGGAAAGCTGCGCTCGTCCACCAGCTCAGGCTTGCGCCGCGCGGCGTACTGGCTGTAGCGGGTGACGATGTCGCCGATCTCCGCACCCTGCGCCGGACCGAAGGTGCGGATGCCCCACTCCCGCGGATAGGCCGCCAGTGCCGCGGGCGTCATGCGGTCGGGTGACCAGGCCATGTCAAGGAAGAAGCTGATCGGGAATTCCATCGGCTTGATGTCGCCGACGTTGACGATCCACAGCGCGTCGGCGCCGTGCTCCCGCGCCAGGTTCATCTGCTGCCAGGTCTTCTCGATCTGGTTGGTGTTGAGCCACTTGTAGTTGCGCGGCCCGCCCACGTAGTCGAAGTGGTAGTAGATGCCGTAGCCGCCCTTGCGCTTCGCATCCCGCTCCGGCAGGCGGCGCACCTGGCCCCAGTTGTCGTCGCAGAACAGCAGCAGCACGTCGTCGGGCACCTTCATGCCCTTGTCGTAGTAGTCCTGCACCTCCTTGTAGAGCGCCCACATCTGCGGCGTCTTCTCCGCTGGCTGCTTCGTCACTTCGGCAATGATCTGGCGCTGGTCGCGGACGATGCCTTCGAGCAGGCCGGTGGCGGTGCTTTCGCTCATCGGCTCGTCGCCGTCGCCGCGCATGCCGACGGTGATGAGGCTGTCGAAGGGCTTGCCGTCGGGGCGGCCCATCATGCGCTGCAGGCCGCCCCGCCAGAACTCGCGCAGCTGCGGGGCATTCTTCGTGTAGTCCCAGGCGCCTCCCTTGAAACGGGCCCATTCATCGTGGGCGCGCATCATGGGCTCGTGGTGGGACGTGCCCATGATGATGCCCATCTCGTCGGCCAGCACCATGTTCTTCGGGTCGTCGGCGTTGAAGGCGCGCGGCGGCCACATCGCCGGCCACAGGTAGTTGCTCTTCAGGCGCAGCAGGAGCTCGAACACATGCTCGTACAGCTTCGAGTTCGCGCCGCCGAACTTCGTCTGCGCCCAGGTGCTGAGTGCGGGCGCCTCGTCGTTGATGAAGATGCCGCGGTACTTGACCTCGGGCTTGTCGCTGCGCGAACCGGCCGTGACGTAGACCTCCGGCTTCTTTTCCACCGGCACGTCGGCCCACCACTGCCAGGGGCTGACGCCGATGCGCGCAGAGATGTCATAGGTGCCGAAGACGGCGCCGCGCCGGTCCGAGCCGACGATGACGAGCGCGCGGTCGACGCCCGGGAAGGGCTTGTCGACGACGGCCTGGGCATAGCCCTCCCACTGGCCCTTCAACCCGGCCGCCCTGACCTTGCCCGCGGCGATCAGCCCGTCCACCAGCGGGCTGCGTCCCAGTTCGCCGATGAGGACGACCTCGCGCGGCACGCCGGCCAGGCCGCTCAATTGCACGACCGGACGACCGGCCACCCGTGTCAGGTCAGCCGAGAAACTGCGGCCGACGTGCTTCAGCGCCGGGTCGGCCCCCACTTCCACGATGACGGCTGCCGGTTGGCCTGCGCGCACCAGGCCAAAGCTCTGGCCTGCGTCCTGCGTGCAGATCGACACGGGTGTCGTGCAGGCCAGCGCCCCGGCGCCGACCAGCGTGTGCAGCAAGCCAAGTACGACTCGGCCGAGGCGGGAAAGCGACCGGTTGCCGGTGGTGAAATTGACGATCATGATCGGAATGGTTGCGCGAACATTGGCAGTCTAAGAGGTCGTACAACCAGCCCTGCCCTGGGAAAACCACTAAGTTCGGGCGCCGAACCAATAAATATGATAGCGATACCAATTGCCGTATCAATCGAATCCGCTGATGTCGAGGTCGCACTGCCCGCCTGATGTGCGCACGCCCGCGCGCGCCGGCGCCGTTCGGTCCGTGCATCATCCGAGGCTGCAGGGCGCTCACGAAGATCGGCAGCCCCCTGCAGCATCGACCGGAATGCATCCGTCATCGCCGCCGTGGCGCGCGATCCAATCAACCGCAAGCCACCGCGCTCCGTGATCCCGGATGCGCGGGTGCGGTGCCTGTCCGTTGACCCTTTTCGCTCATGACCTTCACCTTGACCGACAGTTCCCCCGAGCAGATCCGCGCCGCCTGCGCGGCTGCTGCGCAAGCCGCACCTGCCTGGGCCGCCACGCCCGTCGCGCAGCGCGCCGCGGCGCTTCGTGCACTCGCCGACGCGCTGCAGGGCGCGCGCGACGCCCTCGTCACGCTGGCCGACGAGGAAACGCACCTCGGCCCGGTGCGCCTGAACGGCGAGCTGGACCGCACCGCCTTCCAGCTGCGTGGCTTTGCTGACCGCCTCGAGGCCGGCGCCGCCCAGCCCGTGCAGGACGACGCCGCCGTGCCGGGCGCGCCGCCCGCCGGCCGCCCGCGGCTGACGCGGGTCGCCGTGCCGGTCGGCCCGGTGGCCAACTTCGCGGCCAGCAACTTCCCGTTCGCGTTCAGCGTGCTGGGCGGCGACACGGCCTCGGCGCTGGCCGCCGGCTGCCCGGTCGTCGTCAAGGCCCACCCCGGCCATCCGCTGCTGTCGCGCGCCATGCTCGAACTGGCGGCGCCGCTGCTGCCGGCCGGCGTGCTGCAGATGGTGGAAGGCGCCGGCATCGCCGTCGGTGTCGGCCTGGTCCGCGACCCGGCCATCAGCGCCGCCGCCTTCACCGGCAGCGTGCGCGGCGGCGTGGCGCTCTGGAAGGAAGCCAATGCGCGCCCGCGGCCCATCCCCTTCTACGGCGAGCTGGGCTCCGTCAACCCGGTCGTCGCCCTGCCCGCGGCGCTGGCCGCCAACGGCGCGGCGCTCGCCGCCCAACTGGCCGGCAGCATCGTCATGGGCTGCGGGCAGTTCTGCACCAGCCCCGGCATCGTCATCGTGCGCGACGACGAGGCCAGCCAGGCCTTCGTCAGGCAACTGGCGCAGGCCCTCGCCGCCGCCACGCCGCACGCCATGCTGAACGCCAGCATCCGCGCCGGCTTCAACGCGGGCGTGGCGCGGCTGCACGGCCGCACCGGCGTGAAGTCGCTGGTGGCCCTGCCCGCGCGGGAGGCGGCGCCAGGCGCCCACCTCGTCGCCACCGATGCCGCCAGCTTCCTGGCCGACGAGGTGCTGCGCGAGGAAGTCTTCGGCCCGAGCTGCGTCGTCGTCACCGTGCGCGACGCGGCCGAGACGTTGCAGGTGCTGCGCGCCGTCGAAGGCACGCTGACCGTCACGCTCTGGGGCGCCGACGACGACACGGCCGACAACCGCGAGCTGGTGCGCGCGGCCCAGGCCATCGCCGGCCGGGTGCTGTTCGCGGGCGTGCCGACCGGCGTGGCCGTCACGGCCGCCCAGCAGCACGGCGGCCCGTGGCCGTCGTCGACCAATGGCTTCACGACCAGCGTCGGCTATGCCGCGATGGAGCGCTTCCTGCGCCCCGTGGCGCTGCAGGACGCGCCGGCCTGGCTGATCGACGCGCGGGGTCAGGCATGAGCGTCAAGAGCGTGCAGGACCTGCGCAGCGCTCGCTGGTTCGCCAAGGACGATTTCCGCAGCTTCGGCCATCGCAGCCGTGTGCTGCAGATGGGCTTTGCCGCCGAGGACTTCATCGGCAAGCCGGTCATCGCCATCATCAACACCTGGAGCGATGCCAATCAGTGCCACACCCACTTCAAGCAGCGGGTGGAGGACGTCAAGCGCGGCATCCTGCAGGCGGGAGGCTGGCCGCTGGAGCTGCCTGCCATCAGCTTGAGCGAAAGCATGGTCAAGCCGACCAGCATGCTCTACCGCAACTTCCTGGCGATGGAGACGGAGGAGCTGCTGCGCAGCCATCCGGTCGACGGCGCCGTGCTGATGGGCGGCTGCGACAAGACCACGCCGGGCCTGCTGATGGGCGCCATCAGCATGGGCCTGCCTCTGATCTATCTACCCGCCGGCCCGATGCTGCGCGGCAACTGGCGCGGCCAGGTGCTGGGCAGCGGCAGCGACGCCTTCAAGTACTGGGACGAACGCCGCGCCGGTCGCCTGAGTGATCAGGCCTGGGCCGAGATGGAAGCCGGCATCGCCCGCAGCCACGGCACCTGCATGACCATGGGCACCGCCGCCACGATGATGGGCATCGCCGAGGCGCTGGGCGTCACGCTGCCCGGCGCCAGCAGCATCCCGGCGCCGGATGCCAACCACACACGCATGTCCGCCGAATGCGGCCGGCGCATCGTCGGCATGGTGTGGGAAGACCTGACCCCGGCCAAGCTGCTCAGCACGGGCAGCTTCGCCAACGCGGTCGCCGTGGCGATGGCCATGGGCTGCAGCACCAACGCCATCATTCACCTGGTGGCCATCAGCCGGCGCGCTGGCCTGCCGCTGACGCTGGACGACTTCGACGCGGCCAGCCGCCACATCGGCGTCATCGCCAACATCCGGCCCAGCGGCGACCGCTACCTGATGGAAGACTTCTTCTACGCCGGCGGCCTGCCGGCCATGATGAACGTCATGCGCGACAAGTTGGACCTGACCGCACTGACCGTCAACGGCCGCACGGTGGCCGAGAACATCGACGGCGCCGAGGTCTTCAACGCGGACGTCATCCGGCCGCTGGACAACCCCATCTACGCCGAAGGTGCGCTGGCCGTGCTGCGCGGCAACCTGGCGCCGGACGGCGTCGTCATCAAGCCGAGCGCGGTCGCGCCGCACCTGCTGCGGCATACCGGCCGCGCGCTGGTGTTCGACGACTATCCGAGCCTGAAGGCCGCGGTGGACGACCCGGACCTGGACGTGACCGGCGACGACATCCTCGTGCTGCGCAATGCCGGCCCCAAGGGTGCCGGCATGCCGGAGTGGGGCATGCTGCCCATCCCGACCAAGCTGCTGAAAGCCGGCGTGACCGACATGCTGCGCCTGTCCGACGCACGCATGAGCGGCACCAGCTACGGCGGCTGCCTGCTGCACTGCAGCCCGGAGGCCTTCGTCGGCGGGCCGCTGGCGCTGGTGAAGACGGGCGACCGCATCACCGTCGACGTGCCCGCCCGCACCATCCACCTCGAAGTCAGCGACGAGGAGCTCGCCGCCCGCCGCGCTGCGTGGACACCGCCGCCCGCCCGCTACGAGCGCGGCTACGGCTGGATGTTCGGCCGCCACATCCTGCAGGCCCATGAGGGCTGCGACTTCGACTTCCTCGAAACCCAGTTCGGCGCCCCGGTGCCCGAGCCCGTCATCTACTGAAATCCATGAATCCCGAAACCCGACAAAAGCTGATGGGCGTGAGCACCGCGACGCTCTGCACCGCCCTGTTCAAGCGCGGCCTGAAGAACCAGTTCATCCAGGGCGTGCTGCCGCTCAACCCGGGCCTGCCGAACATGGTCGGCCCCGCCTACACGCTGCGCTACATGCCGGCGCGCGAGGACCTGAACGACATCAGCGTGTTCAAGGACCGCGCCCATCCGCAGCGCGTCGCCGTCGAGGAATGCCCACCGGGCGCCGTGCTCGTCATCGACAGCCGCAAGGATGCCCGCGCCGCCTCGGCCGGCGGCATCCTGGTCGCGCGTCTGATGGTGCGCGGCGTGGCCGGCGTGGTCACCGATGGCGGGTTCCGCGACAGCCCCGACATCGCTAAATACACGATGCCGGCCTACCACTCCCGTCCCAGCGCCCCCACCAACCTGACGTTGCACCAGGCCATCGCCATCAACGAGCCGATCGGCTGCGGCGATGCGCCGGTCTTCCCCGGCGACGTGGTTGTCGGCGATGCCGAGGGCGTCATCGTCATCCCGGCCCATCTGGCGGACGAGATCGCCACGGAAGCCGTCGAGAGGACCGTGTTCGAGGACTTCGTGCAGGAGCAGGTGATGGCCGGCCGCGGCGTGCTTGGCCTGTATCCGCCGACCGACCCCGACGTCGCAGGCCTGTTCGCCGGCTGGCGCCAGTCCAAGGGCCGCTGATGCTGATGAAAGCCATGTCGATGAAAGCCGAGACCAGCAGCGGGCAGGCCCAGCTCAAGCGCGGCAACCGCATGGCCCTGATCCGCCAGTTGCGCGTGCAGCCGGGTCAGTCGCGCGTGGACCTGGCGCAGGCACTGGGGCTGACCAAGTCGACCGTGAGTGCCCTGGCGCGGGAACTCATCGACGAGGGCTGGCTGGAGGAGCGCGAGGTCATCGTCACCGGCGACATCGGCCGCCGCCCGACGCCGCTGTTCATCGACCCGACGCGGCTGCTGCTGCTCGGCACGCAGGTCGGCATCGGCCACGTCCGTGTGGTGCTGACGTCGCTGACGGGCGAAGTTCTGCAGGCGCAGAGCACCGGCTACGACACCGAGCTGGACGTCGAGGCCTGCATCCGCGAGCTGACGCACACCATGCTGGCGGTGGCCAACCGGCGCGGCGAGGCGCAACACATCATCGGCATCGGCGTCGGCCTGCCGGGTGGTGTGGACCAGGCCCGCGACCAGCTCGTCTTCGCACCGCACGTGCACTGGCACCAGGTGCCGTTTGGCGCCTTGCTGCGCGAGGCACTGCAAGGCACGCCACTCTCCGGCGTGCCCGTCTTCATGCAGAACGACGCGGACGTGGCCGCCCTGGGCGAAACGGAGTTCAACCCATCGCCCATGGCCGACCCGCTGCTGCTGGTTCTCGTCGGCGAAGGCGTCGGCGCCGGACTCGTGGTGGGCGGACGCCTGCTGACTGGTGCCCGCGGCCTGGCCGGCGAGGTCGGCCACATGGTGCTGCAGATCGACGGCCCCCGCTGCTCCTGCGGGCGGCTCGGCTGCGCCGAAGCCCTGATCGGCAGCCGCGCGCTGCTGCAGCAGGACGGCGACCCGCCGCCCGCCGATGCCGTCGCCAGGGCCGGGCATTACCTGGGTGTGCTGCTGCAGAACCTGGCCGTCGCCTACGACCCGGCCTGCATCGTGCTCGGCGGCCCGGCCATGGCGCTGGGCGAAGCGCTGCTGGCGCCGGTCCGCGAGACGCTCCAGCAATACGCCGCCGCTGCCCGCCTGCCGGAGCCGTCGCTGCGCGTTGCCCGCTTCGGCGCCGACGCCATCGCCGTCGGCGCCGCCGCGCTGGCCGGCTACCGGCTCACGCAGCCGGCGCTGCCCTGACGGCCCTCGCGGCTCTCAAACCGTGCCGAGACCGTGTGTGATCGGCTCAAGGCCGCGGGGCGCGCCTCAGAGCACCCGCGCGACTGCATCACTGAAGATCGACCGCAATCATCTGCAGCCGGTCCAGGCGGGGCTTCGCCAGCTCCACCCGGGAACCATCTTCCACATGAAATGTGATTCAGGCCGGCGACCGGTCAAGGCCGGTTGAAGTCGTTCGGCGACGAGGGACCGGCGCGAGTCAGCTGTAGACGCAGAGCAAGGTCAGTTGCGTCATCTCGCTGGCTCAAGCCGGCTGCTCCGATGAACGCAGCAAGTACAACGCAAACCATTTCAATCAGGCTCCGCGATCAGGCCGCCACACGGCCGGCCCGCGCAAGATCAGCCCTGCTGCTGCATCTGGCTCATGTCCATGAACATGACTTCCCAGATGTGGCCATCCACGTCTTCGAAGCTACGACCGTACATGAAGCCGTGGTCCTGTAGCGGGTTGACGTCGGCCTTGCCGCCACTGGCGGCGGCCGCCTTCACCATGGTGTCGACAGCGCCGCGGTCGTCGGCGCTGAGGCACAGCATCACTTCGCTGGCGGCCCGTGAATCAGCGATGGGCTTGGTGGTGAATGAGGCCCATTTTTGATGGGTGAGAAGCATCACGTAGATGGTGTCGGACACCACCATGCAGGCGCCGTTGTCGTCGCTGAACTGTGGGTTGTTGACCGCGCCTATGGCTTCATAGAACGACTTGGCCTTGGGCAGGTCGGCGACGGGCAGGTTGACGAAGATTTGCTTGGGCATGCGAGGCCTTCAAGGGTGGTGTGAG
This sequence comes from Rubrivivax sp., assembly GCA_004211235.1. The sequence continues at coordinate 1,653 of SEEY01000054.1, read as the reverse complement.
GGAAGGGTTCAGGCGTCGGCCAGCGACGCCAGCAGTTCATCGAGGCGCTGCATGGTGGAGGTGAGGCCGTCCTTGAGGCCCATGGCGATGACCTTCTCGACGTCGGCCTGGGAAGCGTAGCGAATGGCAGTGCTGACGATGGTTTGCTTCGGGCCGGACTCGGTGAAGGACACGCCCCAGCGAGCCTGAGGCATGGCGGTGTTGACCGCACCGGTCTCATCGCTGAACGAGTCGAGCGCGTCGTATCCGTCGATGGGTGTGATGCGGACATAGTCGAGCCGGCTCCAGTAGGACTGGCCATCGGGCGTCACCATGGCGAAGTGCCAGTGGCCGCCTTCACGGAAGTCCATGTGCCTGGTCTGCGCGGTCAGGGGCTTGGGGGCGAACCAGCGGTCCAGCAAGTCGCTGCGGGTGTGGCAGTCCCAGACGAGCTGGCGGCGGCCGGCGAACTCGCGTTTCACCATGATCGTGGCTTGCTCGCGGTCCACGGTGAAATCGAAAAGGGCATCAGGTTTCATGGTCGTCGTCTCCACTCAGTTGGGCCAGCAGGCCGTCCAGGTTGTCGTACCGGTTCGCCCACATCGCGCGCTGCTTGCTGAACCAGCGCTCGGCGGCAGCGAGCTTTTTGCGCTCGAGCATGCAGGTACGGATGCGGCCGACCTTGCTGGAACGGATCAGCCCGCAGTCCTCCAGCACGCTCACGTGCTTCATGAACGATGGGAGCGCCATGGGGAATGGCTCCGCCAGCTCGCTCACGGAGGCCGGCCCCCGGCCGAGCCGCTGGATGATGGCCCGCCGGGTGGGGTCTGACAGAGCGCCGAAGACTGCATCCAGCGCAAGATTATTGTTAGCCACAAAGCTAACTGTAGAGGATGTCGAGTCGCCATGCAAGGTGCGGCGAAACGAGGCCGACCGGCAGCATCGCTGCGAATCGATCAGGGGTTGGTAGCGCCCGCCGGCCGGTGTTCAAGCCGGAAGCGCTTGGCATCTAGCGCGCGTCGTGACGTCCCTCGACGAACGTCGGCAAAGCATTTCGCTGCATTGCAGGACGGTCGACTTCACCCATAGCCGACCGGTCCAGGCGCCGTGCGCTAGCAGACGGCGCGCACCCAGGCCTCAGAGCACCAGTTCCTCCGACCAGACGCGAAAGCGCGCGCTGTCCTGCGCCGGCTCCGTTTGCCCCTGGGGAGCTGCCGCGTCGATCCGCAGCAGCGCTGCGAGCTGGCTGGGGAGCAGCGGTGCGGGGTCCACGGCGAAGAGAGCCGCGGCTGCCGCGCCATCGGCCGACTCGCGCGCGGGCGAACCGTGCAGCTTCGCCAGCGTCGGCGCCGTGATCGCCGCGAAGGTCGTGTCGCGCGAATCCTGGAGCGGCCGGACGGTGTTCAGCCAGGCCCAGGCATCGGCCGCAGCAGCGGCTGGCTGCTGCACTGGCGCCGCCGCCACGCTGGGCTGCCGCGACGGTGTACCGAGAGCGACGAGCTGCTGGTAGAGCTGGCCGCCGTCGAGCAGGTTGAAGGCGGTGCGGCCGTTGCTGCCGCTGTCACGCAGCACGACGCCGCTCGGCGCGTCGTGCTGCGTGACAGCGGCAGCAACGGCCGCACCGCCTTCAACCTGCTCGACGGCGGCCAGCTCTACCAGCAGCTCGTCGCTCTC
>SEEY01000053.1 GCA_004211235.1 Rubrivivax sp. | reverse complement strand
AGCTTCTTCGGCATCACGACGATGATCATCTCGATCCCGACGGGCGCCAAGATCTTCAACTGGCTGTTCACGATGTACCGCGGCCGCATCAAGTTCGAGGTGCCGATGCTGTGGACGGTCGGCTTCATGGTCACCTTCACCATCGGCGGCATGACCGGCGTGCTGCTGGCCGTGCCGGCGGCGGACTTCGTGCTGCACAACAGCCTGTTCCTCATCGCCCACTTCCACAACGTCATCATCGGCGGCGTGGTGTTCGGCGCCTTCGCGGGCATCAACTACTGGTTCCCCAAGGCCTTCGGTTTCCGCCTGGATGCCTTCTGGGGCAAGGTCTCGTTCTGGTGCTGGTTCATCGGCTTCTGGGTCGCATTCGCACCGCTGTACGTGCTGGGCCTGATGGGCGTCACGCGCCGCGTCAGCCACTTCGATGACATGACGCTGCAGCCCTACTTCGTCGTGGCCGCCATCGGCGCCGGCATCGTCGCCATGGGCATTGCCGCCTTCCTGATCCAGATCGCCGTCAGCGTCTGGCGCCGCAAGGAACTGCGCGACGTGACGGGCGACATCTGGGGTGGCCGCACGCTGGAATGGTCCACCGCCTCGCCGCCGCCGGACTACAACTTCGCCTTCACGCCGGTCGCCCACGAGATGGACGCCTGGTACGACATGAAGGCCCGCGGTGCCGAGCGGCCGGTCAAGGGCTTCGTGTCCATCCACATGCCGAAGAACACCGGCGCCGGCTTCATCATCGCGATGCTGGCCACGGCGATGGGCTTTGCGCTGATCTGGCACATGTACTGGATCGCCGCAGCGGCCTTGGCGGCAACGGTGCTTGCCTCCATCGTGCACACCTTCAACTACGACCGTGACTTCCACATCCCGGCCGACGACGTGGCCCGCAGCGAAGAAGAGCGCACCCGTGCGCTGTCTGCCGCCGCCTCCGCCGCCTGATCGGGAAACGCTCAAATGACTGCATCCGTTGCCACGCACGTGAACGGCGCCCCGGTCTACTACGACCACGCCGGTGAGCACCATCCGCCCAACAGCACCATGCTGGGCTTCTGGCTCTACCTGATGAGCGACTGCCTCATCTTCGCGGTGCTGTTCGCCGTCTACGCCGTGCTGGGCCGCTCCTACGCGGCCGGCCCCTCGGGCGCCGACCTGTTCGACCTGCCGCTGGTGGCCGTCAACACCGCGTTGCTGCTGTTCTCGTCCATCACCTACGGCTTCGCGATGATCGCGATGCAGGCGCGGCGCAAGAGCCATGTGCTGGCCTGGCTGGCCATCACCGGCCTGTTCGGGCTGGGCTTTCTGGGCATCGAGCTTTACGAGTTCCACCATCTCATCCACGAGAACGCCGGCCCCGGCCGCAGCGCCTTCCTGTCCAGCTTCTTCACGCTGGTGGGCACGCACGGCCTGCACGTCACCTTCGGCTGCATCTGGCTCGTCACGCTGATGTTCCAGGTCGCCAAGCTCGGCCTCACGCCCGCCAACCGCCGCCGTCTGATGTGCCTGTCGATGTTCTGGCACTTCCTGGACGTCGTCTGGATCGGCGTCTTCACCTTCGTCTATCTCATGGGGGTGCTGTGATGGCCGGCCATGCACATGATTCGCACGCTGCACACGGTCATGACGACCACCTCGACGGCGAGGCCGACTTCCACGTCAGCTACAAGGGCTACGCGACCGGCTTCATCCTGTCGGTCATCCTGACGGCGATTCCGTTCTGGCTGGTCATGGACAAGGTGCTCGCCAGCCCGAAAACGACCGGCCTCGTCATCCTCGGCTTCGCAGCCGTGCAGATGGTCGTGCACATGGTCTATTTCCTGCACATGAACGCCAAGGTGGAACAGGGCTGGTCCATGCTCGCGCTGCTGTTCACGGTGGCGCTCGTCGTCATCATGCTGTCCGGATCGGTCTGGGTCATGTATCACATGAACGCCAACATGATGCCGGCGCCCGATCCCGCGGCGATGCGGAACATGCCCTGACGGCCATGGGCCGCGCTGCACGGGTCTCCATGATCATCGCTGCAGCGCTGGCGGGCCTGGGCTTCCTTGCGCTGGCCGTCTGGCAAGTACAGCGACTGGTGTGGAAGCAGGACCTGATGGCCCGCGTCGAACAGCGCCTTCATGCCGAGCCGGTGGCGCCGCCCGCCGGCGCCGTTTCCAAGGATGACGAATACCGCCGCGTGCGACTCTCGGGCCGGTTCGAACCGCGCGAGGTGCTGGTGCAGGCGGTGACGGAACTCGGCGGTGGCCACTGGGTGCTGGCGCCGCTGCGGCTGGACGACGGCCGCACGGTGCTTGTCAACCGCGGCTTCGTGCCGCCCGAGCAGCGCGCGCCCGAGCAGCATGCCGCGCCGAACGGCCCGGTCGAGCTGACCGGCCTGCTGCGACTGACCGAGACCGGCGGAGGCCCGCTGCGCGCGAACGTGCCGGCCGAGGGGCGCTGGTATTCGCGCGACGTCGCCGGCATCGCCGCCCAGTTGGGGGTGGCCGACAAGGCCGCGCCGTATTTCGTCGACGAGTCCGCCGACCCCGCCCAGCCGCTGCGCTACCCGCGGCCCGGCCTGACGGTCATCCGTTTCGCCAACAATCACGCCGTCTACGCCGCCACCTGGCTGGCGCTGGCGGCCATCGCGGCTGCCGCAGCCGGCTACCTCGTCCGCGAGGAACGCCGGCGAGCCGCATCTTGATCGTCCAACCCCTGACCCCTGCCGAAGCCGCTGAGCCGGTCATCGTCGCGCCCGAGCGCCGCGCCGGTCGTGCCAACCTGCGCCAGCTCATCGAGCTGCGCTGGCTGGCCGTCGGCGGACAGCTCGCCACGGTGCTGGTGGTGCACGTCGGGCTGGGCATCGCGCTGCCCTGGGCCGAGATGCTCGGCCTGCTGGGGGTGCTGGTCGTCTTCAACCTGTTCAGCATCTGGCGCAACCGGCTCGCGCAGCCGGTGTCGCAGATCGAACTCTGCATCGCGCTGCTGGTGGACGTCGGCGTGCTGACCGGCCAGCTCTACCTGGCCGGCGGCAGCGACAACCCCTTCATCTACCTCTACCTGCTGCAGGTCGCCGTGGCCTCCGTTCTACTGCGGCCGGCCTACCTGGGCGTCATCGTGCTGAGCACGCTGAGCGGCTTTGTGGCGCTGACGCAGTGGCACCGTCCGCTGCTGCTGGACACCACCTCGCCGACGACGCTCTCGCCCAACTACCTGGGCGGCCTGCTGCTGTGCTTCCTGCTCAACGTCGGCCTGCTCAGCGTCTTCATCGTGCGCATCAACCGCAACCTGCGCCAGCGCGACGCGGAGCTGGCCGAGCTGCAGCAACGCGCTGCTGAAGAAGTGCACATCGTGCGCATGGGCCTGCTGGCCAGCGGCGCCGCGCACGAGCTCGGCACGCCGCTGGCCACGCTCAGCGTCATCCTCGGCGACTGGGCGCACATGGCGCCGTTTGCCGGCGAACCGGAGCTGCGCGAGGAGATCGAGGAGATGCAACGGCAGATCCAGCGCTGCAAGGCCATCGTCACCGGCATCCTGATGTCGGCCGGCGAGATGCGCGGCGAGGCGCCGCAGCTGACGCCGCTGCAGGCCTTCATCGGCAGCGTCGCCGCACGGTGGCGTGCGGACCATCCGCATGCCGGCCTGGCCCTGCACAGCGACGGACTGCCGGACATCGACATCATCTCGGACAGCGCCTTGCAGCAGGTGGTGGCCAACCTGCTCGACAACGCCGCCGAGGCCGCGCCCGGCGCGCCGCTGACTCTCGTCGCCACCTGCCCGGATGGCGACACGCTGACCCTGAGCGTGCTGGACGAAGGTCCGGGCTTCGATGCCGAACGGCTCAAGCACTTCGGCGAGCCCTACCAGAGCAGCAAGGGCCAGCCCGGCCGGGGCATGGGGCTGTTCCTGTCGGTCAACGTGGCGCGCACGCTCGGCGGGCGTCTTGAGGCGCGCAACCGGGAGGGAGGCGGCGCCGCAGTCACCCTCACGCTGCCGCTGGCTTCCCTGCTGCCTCGACAATCCGGGGCCGGTCAGCCCTCATCCCATGCCCCACACCGCTGAAGTAGACCGTTTGCTGCTGATCGTCGAAGACGACGACAGCTTTGCCCGCACGCTGGCCCGCTCCTTCGAGCGCCGCGGCTGGCGCGTCGTGCGGGCGAACGGGCTGGACGACATGAAGTCGCTGCTCGACGGCCTGCCCGACGACGAGGAACTCGGCCATGCCGTCGTCGACCTCAAGCTCGCCGGCGGCGCCTCGGGCCTGGCCTGCGTGCAGGTGCTGCACGCCTGGGACCCGGAGGTGCTGATCGTCGTGCTGACCGGCTACGCCAGCATCGCCACCGCCGTGGAGGCCATCAAGCTCGGCGCCTGCCATTACCTCGCCAAACCGGCCAACACGGATGACATCGAGGCCGCCTTTGCACGCCGGCAAGGCGATGTCGACGTGGAGTTGACGGAGCGCCAGACGGCGTCTATCAAGACGCTGGAATGGGAGCGCATCCACGAGGTGCTGGCCGAGACCGACTTCAACATCAGCGAGACGGCGCGGCGGCTCGGCATGCACCGGCGCACGCTCGCGCGCAAGCTCGAAAAGCAGCGCATCAAGTAGGGCGGCACTGCCTTCGGTCAGCGGCTTGAGTCTTTCAGGCGGGCGATGCGCCCGGCCGCCGCGGGTCGCCAGAATGGGCCATTGCCTTGATGGGCTTCAACGCCTGCTGCGCCGATGGCCGCCACTCTCTCGCGCCGTGATTTCATCCACGTCATGGCGGCCGGCTCGGCCGTGCAACCGGCCTGGGCAGCCACGCCCCCCGCGTTCGCCATCGAGCGCCTGATGATCGAGTGGCGGCAGCAACCGTTGGCGCTGGACACGCTCAGGCCCCGCCTGCGCTGGACGCTGGCCACCCCGCCCGAGGCGCGCGGTACCCGGCAATCCGCCTTCCATTTGCACATCAGCGATGAACAGGGCGGCGTGGTGCTGGACACCGGCCGCGTGGCCGACGCCGACATGGCCTTCCAGCCAGCGCAGGACCTGCCGCTGCGGAGCCAGCAGTTCTACCGCTATGGCCTGCAGGTCTGGGATCAGGCCGGGCGCCGGGCCACGGCCATCGGCAGCTTTGCAACCGGCCTGATCACGCCCGCCGACCGCCGCGGGCAATGGCTGGCCGATGGCGCCGACACGGCCCCCCGCCCGGCCATCGAGGGCCGCCGGCAACCGGTCGCCCAGGCCACGCCACTGCCGCTGTTCCGCCACGCCGTCCAGGTGCGAAAGCCGGTGCGCCATGCCCACCTCTGCATCGCCGGCCTGGGTCACTACCAGCTCTGGATCGACGATCTCCGCCTGTCGCCGGAAGGCCTGAACGGCGGCTGGACCCGCTATGACAAGCGCGTGCTGTACGACGCCTACGACCTCGGCGCCCAGCTGACGGTCGGCGAGCACCGGCTCGGCGTTGCGCTCGGCAACGGCTTCTTCAACGTCGAGGCGCTGCAGGGGCGCTATGCCAAGCTCGACGGCAGCTTCGGCCGGCCGCAGATGTGGTGCCAGCTGCGCATCGTCTACACCGATGGCAGCGAGGACATCCTTGCATCCGGCGCCGGCTGGCAGAGCCGCAGCGGCGGCACCGTCTACTCATCGATCTATGGCGGGGAAGACCACGACGCCCGGCTCGACGATGGCCGTTTCGGCGGCGACGGCTGGCATCCGGCCACCGTCATCGACGGGCCGCGCGGCGCCCTCCAGGGCAGCACCTTCCGGACCATGGTCGTCCTCAAGCGCCTGCCCTCGCGGTCGGCCACCGTGCTGCGGCCGGGTGTGGTGGTGCATGACTTCGGCATCAATCATTCAGGTCGGCCGGCGGTGCGGTTCCGGGGCTTGCAGGCAGGCACGGTCGTGCGCTTCGTGCCCGCCGAGCTGCTGGCCGAGGACGGCAGCGCCGACCAGCAGAGCATGGTGGGCGGCAAGGCGCGTGGCTACCGCGGCATTGCCTTCACCTACACCGCGCGCGGCGATGCCGAGGAAGCCTGGTCGCCCCAGTTCACCTACACCGGCTACCGTTATCTGCAGGTGGAGGGTGTGGACAGCGAGCACATCGACGCCATCGAGAGCCATTTCCTCAGCGCCGACGTGGCCCGCGCCGGCAGCTTCGCCTGCTCGGACCGGCGCCTGGAGGCCGTTCATGGCCTCATCCGCCAGGCGCTGCTGAGCAACAGCGCCAGCGTGCTGACCGACTGCCCGCAGCGCGAGAAGCTGGGCTGGCTGGAGCAGATCTATCTCAACGCCACCACCGCGCTGATGAACAGCGACATGGTGCGCATCTACGAAAAGATGGCCGCCGACATCCGCGACGCGCAGGAGCCCGACGGCCAGGTGCCCACCACCGCGCCGGAGTTCATCCGCTTCGTCGACCGCAACGGCAAGGACACGCCGTTCCGCGATTCGCCGGAGTGGGGCGCCGCCCTCATCCTCGGCGCCTGGGCGGTCTATCGCCTGCATGGCGACCGCGGCATCCTGCAGCAGAACTACACCGCCATGGCACGCCGACTCGCCTTCATGGCCACGCGGATCGGGCCGGATGGCCTGATCCGCTATGGCCTGGGCGACTGGTACGACATCGGCCCGCGGCACCCCGGCGTCGCACAGCTGACCAGCCTGGCGATGACGGGCACCGCCACCTACTTTGCCGAGCTGACGACGATGGCCCGGATCGCGCAGTTGCTCGGCACGCCGGACGCCGACCGCTATGCCGGCCAGGCAGCGGCGCTGCGGCAGACGCTGCTCGACCGTCTGTTCGATGCGGACCGCGCCGTCTTCGACACCGGCTCGCAGACCGCGCAGGCCATGGCTTTGGTGCTCGACCTCGTGCCGCCGACCCACCGCGCCCGGGCGCTCGCCGTGCTGGTGGACGACATCCGCGCGCGGCGGGATCACGTCAGCGCGGGGGACATCGGCTTTCACTACGTCGTGCGCGCCCTCACCGACGCCGGCCGCGGCGACGTGCTCCACGCCATGCTGACGCGCACCGACAAGCCGGCCTATCTGGAGCAGATCAACCACGGCGCGACCTCGCTGACCGAGGCCTGGGACGGTTGGCGCGCGGCCTCGCAGAACCACTTCATGCTGGGCCATGCGGAGATCTGGCTCTTCCAGGGCCTGGGCGGCCTGGACATCGATTTCTCCCGCGAGGCCGGGGCGATCCGGCTGGCGCCGCAGGCGGTGGCCGGCATCGACGACCAGGCCGCCAGCTATGACTCGGTCGTCGGTCGCATCGCCTGCCGTCTGCGCCGCGACGGCGAGCTGTGGCGGCTCGACGTCGACATCCCGCCCGGCCAGACGGCCACGGTCACGCTGCCGGGAGCCCGGGCAGACGCGGTCCGCGAGAAGCGCTCTGCGCTGGCGCGGGCGCTGGGCGTCAGTGCCGTCCGCGAGGGCAGCGCCGGCACGACGCTCACCGCCCAGTCCGGGCGTTATGAATTCAGCTGGCGGCGCGGGTAGGCGACTCAGCAAGCGTTGATGGCGTCAAGCCTGCCAGCAGTTCATAGGACCTGCGCCGCAGCGCATGGTCATGCACCGCGCAGGCGACGATGAACTCGTCGGCCTGCGTGCGCTCCTGCGTGGCGGCCAGGCCGGCGCGCACCGTCTCGGGCGAGCCGACGATGGACTCGCTCAACATGCGTTCCACCTGCAGCCTTTCGGCCGGCGCCCACAGCGCGTCCATGCTCGGCACCGGTTCCGGCAGCTTGCCGCGCCGGCCGCGCACCATGCCCAGGAAGCGCTGCTGCGCCGACGTGAAGAGGTACCGCGCTTCCTCGTCCGTCGGCGCGACGATGACGTTCAGGCCGACCATGGCATGCGGCCTGGCATGGCGAACACTCGGCTTGTAGGTGGCGCGGTAGATCTGCAGCGCCTGCATCAGCATCTCCGGCGCGAAATGCGAGGCGAACGCGAACGGCAGGCCGAGGTAGGCGGCGAGCTGGGCGCTGTAAAGGCTGGAGCCGAGCAGCCAGATCGGCACCTCCGTGCCCTGGCCCGGCACGGCGCGCACGACCGCGTCGCGGGCCTCGGGGGCCAGGTAGGCCTGCAGCTCGAGCACGTCGTTGGGGAAGGCGTCCTCGCCGGTCGACTCCAGGCTGCGGCGCAGCGCACGCATCGTCGGCCGGTCGGTGCCGGGTGCACGGCCCAAGCCCAGGTCGATGCGGCCGGGGAAGAGTTCGGCCAGCGTGCCGAACTGCTCGGCAATCGTCAGCGGTGCATGGTTGGGCAGCATGATGCCGCCCGCGCCGACGCGAATGCGTTGGGACGCAGCGGCAAGCTGGCCGATCAGCACGGCGGTGGCCGAACTGGCCACGCCTTCCATGTTGTGGTGTTCGGCGACCCAGTAGCGCGTGTAGCCGAGTTGGTCGGCGAGCGCGACGAGGTCCAGGCTGTTCAGCAGCGCTTGGCGGGTGGTGGCGCCTTCGACGACGGGCGCCAGATCGAGGATGGAGAGCGGGGGCAGGGCGGTCATGCCGCCATCTTGCCGGCCGCTGCTTGGCCCCTGTCAGCCCGGGGACTTGCGCAGCCGTGCATGCAGCCAGGGTGCCAGCCGGGCTTCGTAGGCCGCCGCGTCGAAAGCATGCAGGTCGACGTGCGCGGCGCCACCCACCGGCCACAGCGCCTTGGGCTCGCCTGCCGCGGCAAAGAGCGCCTCGGTCTCCGGCCAGCGCGTGTGCAGGTCGGCGGTGCCTGACGCGACGATCAGCGGCGCCCGCACGGCCCTGATGGCGTCGACCGGGCGCAGCTGATCCGTGCCGAACCCGAGCCGCAGCGGGATCTGCACCAGCAGGAGCGGCGCCAGCGCCCGGCCGGCGGCGGGGCCGAAGCGCATGGCCAGGCGGTCCTGCACGGCATCGACGATGGTCGGGTAGACGGACTCCAGCACCAGCGCTTCCAGCTCCGGCTCACGCTGCGCGAGCAGCAACGCCGCGCCGCCCAGCGACACGCCAATGGCGCCCACCTTCTCGCCGGGCAGGCGGGCATGCAGCCAGGCCAGGGCAGCGTCGCTGGCCCGGGCCTCATGACGCCCGAAGCTGATGCGCTCGCCGCCGCTTTCGCCATGGGCAAGGAGGTCGATCAGCAGCGAAGCGATGCCCTCGCTTTGCAGCCACCGCGCCCGCGCCAGCATCTGCAGGCGGTTGCTGCGCACGCCGTGCTGCAGCAGCACGGCGCCTTCTCCCGGGCGGCCGGGAACGAACCAGCCGGACACCGGCACGCCGTTGGCATCCGCGAGTTGGACCACCTCGGCGCCCAGCTCGGGCGGCGGTGCACCGACCGACTCCCGCACGGGGCGCGTCAGCCATTCGCCAGCCGCGAGGCTCAGGCCCGAGATGACCGCCAGGACGGCCGCGACCGCCAGCGCCAGCCGCCTCACGCCAACGCCATTGCAGGCGTCAGCGCATCAGCGCGGCTGGCGCTGCGCGCTTCCGCGCTCACGACCGCTTGAAGGCCTGCGCCAGCACGGCCTTGATCGCCGCGGCACGCTCCGGCGAGGCCGGGCCCATGTGGCCGCGGTGCTGCGGCGCCAGATGGCCCAGCGCGGGCCCGCTGGTTTCGAAGACGAAGTACTCGAACATGCCTTGCCAGAAGCGTCGCTCCTCGGTGGGCAGGTCGCGGAAGGCGAGCACGGCGTGCAGCAGCGCGTCGTAGGGCGGCGCGGGCGGCGGTGCCTGGTCCCACCAGTAGTTGATGAGTACGTTGAACCCCTCCAGCGACTGCACGTGGTGCCACCACGCGTAGGGGATGTAGAGCGCGTCGCCCGGCTCCAGCTCCGCCACGAGGGCCGCCTCCAGCGCCTGTTCGAAACGCGGAAACCGAGCCAGGTCGGGGTTGTCCAGCGGCACCATGCTCACCGGCGTTCCGCCCGGCGTGAAGTCGATGGGCCCGGGATACAGGTTGGGCAACTGCTCCGGCGGAAAGAGCGTGAAGCGCCGCTTGCCGGCCACGACGATGGCGATGTTGTAGGCGAGGTCGAAATGCGTCTGCACCTTGACCGCGTTGCCGATCCAGATGTTGGGGATCACGTCGTCGCCCAGCAAGGGCAGCCGGTGCGCCGCCGTGAAGTCGGGCAGGCAGCGCGGCACGGGCAGGGCTTCCATGTAGATCGCCGGCGCGTCCGCGTTGTCCACGTGCTGCATCAGCAGGCGCAGGCCGTCGATCAGGGGCGCGAGCCGGCGCTCGAAATTCAGGCCCTTCATGCCCTCTTCGTAAAAGATGTGGCGCCTCGCCGATGGGTCGCCGATCAGCAGCGGCACCTGGGCGCCGCGGTAGAACTGCAGCAGGCTTTCGCAGGCGGCCATGGGCGAGCCCTTGCCCTGCTGCACGACCGGCCAGCGGTCGACGAGGCCCCGCATGAGCACCGGCCGATTGCCGGGCAGGATCTCATTGCGGAACACCGCGGCGTCGACGTCGCGGCGCTCTGCGGCCCGGCCCAGGGAAGGGACTGGCGTGTTCATCGCGGCGAGTCCTCAGCCGGCCAGGCCGGCGTAGACGTGCTGCACGTCGTCGTTGTCGTCCAGCGCCGCGAGAAAGCTTTCCACCTCTTCCAGCTGCTCGGCGTTGAGCGTCGCCGGGTCGACCGGGTTCTTCGGCCGGTAGCCCAGCCTGGCGCTGAGCACCGTGAAGCCTTGTGCCGGCAGCGCGCGGCTGACGAGGTCGAGGTCGGTCGGGTCGGTCAGGAAGACGGTGACGCCGTCTTCATCGGCCGGCAGCAGATCCTGCGCGCCGGCCTCGATGGCGGCGGTGTCGGCATCGGCGCCGGGCGCAGCGGGCTCGGCCTCGATCAGGCCGAGGTGGTCGAAGTCCCAGCTCACCGAGCCCGGCGTGCCTTGCTGGCCCTTGCGGAACAGCACGCGCATGTCCGACGCGGCACGGTTCACGTTGTCCGTCAGCACCTCCACCATCACCGGCACGCGGTGCGGCGCAAAGCCTTCGTAGATGACCTGCTCGAAGTGGACGACCTCGCCGGTCAGCCCGGCGCCCTTCTTGATGGCGCGGTCCAGCGTTTCCTTGGGCATGGACACCTTGCGCGCCGCCTCCACGGCCATGCGCAGCCTGGCGTTGTCCTTCGGGTCAGCGCCGTGGCGCGCCGCAATCATGATGTCCTTGGACAGCTTGCCGAAGAGGCGCCCCTTGGCATTGGCGGCGATGTCTTTGTGTTTGGCTTTCCATTGCGCGCCCATGGGGTCTCCTGTGTCTGGCGAGTGAGCCCGGAATGATGCTTCGGGCGGGGGCGCTACTTTACGGGTTGGGCTGGCTTCCCTCGGTGATCGACAGCTCCACGCCAGTCGACGTGTGATCCACGAACAAGCGCGTCCCGTCCGAGAACTCAATGCCGACTTCACCCGCGCGATGGCGCCAGACCGTCGCGACCGTCTTGCCGCGGAGCATTTCAGTGGCGCGCTCGGCTTCCCATTGCAGCTTTGATTCTTTCTCGCTCATTGCTAGTCCGAACTCCCCAACGTCGCCGCCACCTTCCTCGTCTGCCCGGCCCGCCACACGGTCAGCGTCACCTTTTCCCCGATCTGCCGCGTCTCCAGCAGCGACAGCATGTCGTCCAGGTCGGCCACGGCCACGCCGTCGACCGCGGTGATGACGTCCCCCTGGACAATGCGTCCGACGCGGTCCCGGCCGAAGGGCTTCAGGCCGGCGGCCGCCGCCGGGCTGCCGTCTGCCACGTTGACGAGCAGCACGCCCTTGGGCGCGCCCAGCGCCTTGGCCAGGTTCTCCGGCCCGGACGTGACGCCGAGCGCCGGCCGGATGAATCGGCCGTCGCGGATCAGCCGCGGCACGATGCGGTTCACCTCGTCGACCGGAATGGCAAAACCGATGCCGGCACTCGCCCCGCTCGGGCTGTAGATCGCGGTGTTGACGCCGATCAACCGCCCCGCCGAATCCAGCAGCGGCCCGCCGGAGTTGCCCGGGTTGATGGCCGCGTCCGTCTGGATTGCGCCCTTGATCGTGCGCCGCGTGACGGCCTCGATCTCGCGGTTCAGCGCCGAGACGATGCCGGTGGTCAGCGTCTGGTCCAGGCCGAAGGGGTTGCCGATGGCGTAGACCTTCTGGCCGACCTGCAGGTCGCGGCTGGCGCCGACCGC
>SEEY01000052.1 GCA_004211235.1 Rubrivivax sp. | reverse complement strand
TCTACGGGTTCGACAGCCGCCTGGGCAACGTGTCGGGCGTCATCGTCTTCAAGCGCTGAGTGACGTTCATGAACTCGTCCGGCCTGGACCGCATGCCCCCGACCTCCGGCCCTTTCAGCCCGGACTTCTCGACCGCGGCCGGTGGTGTGCTGGTCGTCCGCGGCCCTTCGCCGCAGGCCAGCCAGGACGTCATTGACGGCCTGCGTCGCGCCCGCCTGGTCGTTCGCGACTGCCCGGCATCGGAAGCCCTCGCGCAGGTAGACCGCGGCGACTGGGACGTCGTGCTCCTGGACGCCCAAGCCACGCTCGACGACGCCATCACGCTGGCGGCGGCGATGCGCGCTCGCTACCCGGCTACGGTGCTGCCCATCGTCATCCTCGCTGCGCAGGCGACAGGCGACATCCAGCAGCGGGCCTTCGACGCCGGCGCGAGCGACTGGATCAACTGCCCCGCGGACATTGCCGACGTCGGCCGGCGCCTGTCCACGCTGGCCGAGCTGCGCCGCCTGCGCCGCAAGAGCGCCGCGGAGCACAACCGCTTCGGTGCGGAGCTCTCCTCGCGCTCGATGCGGCTCAACGGCCTGATCGAGACCTGCATCGCCATGTCGATGAGCCGTGACCGCACGGCCCTGCTGGAGCAACTGCTGGCGGAGGGGCGGCACTTGCTGAACTGCGACGGCGGCACGATGTTCATGGTCACCGACCAGGGCACGCTCCGCTTCGAGCGCCGCACCCGCAGCGACCCGCTGCCCGCCGAGGAGATCCCGCTGCATGACCCGCAGACCGGCCGGCCCAACGAAAACTACGTGTCGGTCTACACGGCGCTGCACAACTGCTCGGTGCGCATCGACGACGTCTACACCGAGACGCGCTTCGACCTGAGCGGCACGCGCGCCTTCGACGAGGCGAGCAGCTACCGCACGGTGTCGATGCTGACGGTGCCGATCGCCCCGCGCGGCGGCGCGCCGATCGGCGTGCTGCAGTTCATGAACGCGATCGACCCCTTCACCGGCGCCATCGTGCCCTTCGACCCCGAGGCCGGGGCGCTGGTGGAAGCGCTGGCGGCGCAGGCCGCGGTGGCGCTCGACAACATGGAGCTCGTCGCGGCGCAGCAGCAGCTCACCGAGAGCCTGATCCGCGTGCTGGCAACCACCATCGACGCCAAGAGCCCTCACACCGGCCGGCATTGCGAGCGCGTGCCGGACCTGGCGATGCGCCTGGCGCAGGCCGCCTGCGACACCAGCGAGGGGCCGCTGCAGCATTTCGCCTTCCGCTCCGAGCGCGAGTGGGAGGAGTTCCGCATCGGCGCCTGGCTGCATGACTGCGGCAAGGTGACGACGCCGGAATTCGTCATCGACAAGGCCACCAAGCTCGAGACCATCCACAACCGCATCCACGAAGTGCGGATGCGCTTCGAGGTGCTGAACAGGGATCTCGAGATTGCGCGACTGCAGGCGCAGATCGCCGGCACGTGGAGCCAGGCGGATGACGCCGCCCATCGCGCAGCGCTGGCGCAGCTGCAGCAGGACTTCGCGTTCGTGGCCCATTGCAACGTCGGCGAAGCGCCGATGACCGACGACGCGATCAACACGCTGGCGCGCATCGGCGCGCAACGCTGGACGCGGCATTTCGACGACCGCCTCGGCCTGTCGGCAGGCGAACTGGCCAGCCGGGCGGACGAGCCCGTGCAGGCGCCGCCCTGCAGCGAACCGCTGCTGGCCGACCGACCGCGCGACATCGTGCCGCGCGCCGACGTCGACCGCCCCGACCCGGCGTTCGGCTTCCGCATGGCCGTGCCCGAGCATCTCTACAACCGCGGCGAGCTGTACAACCTGTCGGTGCGCAGCGGCACGCTGACGGCCGAGGAGCGCTACAAGATCAACGAGCACATGGTGCACACGGTGATGATGCTGGAGCGCATGCCCTTCCCCAAGCACCTGCGGCGCGTGCCCGAGTACGCGGGCACCCACCATGAGCGCATGGACGGCCAGGGCTACCCCCGCCGGCTCGGCCCGGAGCAGCTGTCCGTGCCGAGCCGGATCATGGCGGTCGCGGACATCTTCGAAGCCCTCACCGCGGCGGACCGGCCCTACAAGAAGCCCAAGACGCTGTCGCAGGCACTGGCCGTCATGCAGCGCATGGCCGGCACGCACATCGACGCGGACATCTACAACCTCTTCCTGCGGGCCGGCGTCTACCTGGAGTTTGCGCAGCGGCACCTGGGCGCCGAGCAGATCGACGTCAGCGACCCGACGCCGTTCTACGCGCTGGCAGCGCATGGCTGACACCCTGCCCGGCGCCATGCGCGCGGCACCGGACTGCGGCTGGCATGCAGGCGCCCGCGGCTGAGGCGCCGCCGCCGCACCGGGCCCGCTCATGGAACTGGACGTGGGCGGTTCCGGTCGCGGCGCTGCTGCTGGCCTTGGGCACGTCCTGGATGGACCCACCGGCGCTGCGCGGCCTGCGCAACGCCACCTTCGACCAGTTCCAGCGCTGGCACCCCCGGCCCTACGCCGATCCGCCGGTCCGCATCGTCGACATCGATGACGAGAGCCTGCGCCGCGTCGGCCAGTGGCCGTGGCCGCGGGACCAGGTGGCGCGGCTGCTGGCCGCCATCGCGAACGGCGAGCCGGCGTCGATTGCCGTGGACGTGCTGTTTGCGGAACGTGATGGCAGCACGCCTGCCGCCGTGGGGCCGGGCCTCGGGTCGAGCACCGATGCCGACCTCGCCCGCACGCTGGCTCGGGCCAAGGTCGTGCTCGGCTTTGGCATGGACACGCGCGCCGGCGAGGCGGCCGGCAGAGACCCGAACGACGACGGGCTGCAGCTGAAGGCCGGCTACTTCCCAATGGGCGGCGACCCGGCGCCGTTCCTGCACACGTTCGCCACCAGCGTCGCCAACCTGCCTGAGCTGCAACAGGCCGCCGCCGGCCAGGGCGCGATGACCTTCATCCCCGACGTCGACGGCGTCGTCCGCCAGGTCCCGCTTGTGCTCAATCTCGACGGGCGCCTGGTGCCGTCGCTGACCGCCGAGGCACTGCGGCTGGCCGCAGGCGTCAGCCACTACACCCTCCGCAGCGAGGGCGACAACGGCGGCGTCATCGACGTGCGCATCGGCGAGCGGGTCATCGCCACGGACGCCAGCGCTTCGCTCTGGGTGCACTACGCGCTACCGCAGGCGGGCCGCTACATCCCTGCCTGGAAGGTGCTCGAGGGCAAGGTGCCGGCGCAGCAGCTCAAGGGCCGGGTCGTGCTTGTGGGCACCTCGGCCCAGGGGCTGATGGATCTGCGCTTCAGCCCATTGGGCGGCCTGATTGCCGGTGTCGAAGTCCATGCCCAGGCACTGGAACAGGTGCTGACCGGCCAACACCTCGACCGTCCGGGCTGGACGCCGGCGGTCGAGTGGATCGCCATGCTACTCGGCGGCGCGCTCGTCGGCCTTCTGGCGATCAAGCGCAGCGCCGCGGTCTCGTCGGCCGGGTTCGTCGCATTGGCCGGCGCCATCGGTCTCGCGGCATGGACCGCATTCACGCGCGGCGGCTTGCTGGTCGATCCAGTCACGCCGATGCTGGCCATGGCTCTCGTGTTCATTCCCACCACGGTGGCCCGGTACCTGCAGAGCGAGCGCCGGCAGCGCTGGATGAAGCAGACGTTCTCGCGTTACGTCTCACCCAATCTCGTCGACTACCTGATCACCCACCCCGACGCGCTGGTGCTGGAAGGCCGGCGCCAGCGCTGCAGCTTCGTCTTCACCGACCTGGCCGGCTTCACGACGCTGATGGAAAGCATGGACCCGGCGACGGCCGTGGGCCTGGTCAACGGCTATCTGGACCGCATGATCGCCATCGCCTTCGAACACGACGGCACGCTGGACCGCATCGTCGGCGACGCCGTGGCCATCATGTTCTCCGCGCCGGTCGAGCAGAAGGACCATGAACAGCGGGCCCTGCGCTGCGCGCTGCAGATGCACGCCTTCTCACGACGTTATGTCGACGATCTCGCGCGTCAGGGCATCACCTTTTCCGAGACGCGCATCGGCGTGCACACCGGCGAAGTGACGGTCGGCAATTTCGGCGGCGAGGCCATCTTCGACTACCGCGCGCTGGGTGATCCGGTCAACACCGCGGCCCGGCTGGAAAGCGCCAACAAGCAGCTGGGCACGCTGATCTGCGTGTCCGAGGCGACGCTGGCGGGCTGCCCCGGCGCGGCGGCGCGGCCCATCGGCCGGCTGCGCCTGGCCGGCCGCGCCAGCTTCCTGATGACGTACGAGCCGATGGCCGGAACCGTGGGCGAAGCGGCTGCCGACATCGATGTCGATGTCGAGTACCGGCAGGCCTTCGACCTGATGCGCGCGGAAAGCAGCCAGGCACTCGCCGCGTTCGAGGCGCTGAGCACTGCCCGGCCAAGCGACCCGCTCGTCAGTCTGCATGTGGCCCGGCTGCGGGCCGGCCAGAACGGCGATGCGATCGAGTTGCGCGGGAAATAGCCGCGCTGGCTATTCGACCGTGACCGACTTGGCCAGATTGCGAGGCTTGTCCACGTCGGTCCCGCGCGCGCAGGCCGTGTGATACGCCAGCAGCTGCAACGGCACGACGTGGAGGATGGGCGACAGCGCGCCGTAGTGCTCGGGCATGCGGATGACGTGCAGGCCGGCTTCGCTTTCGATGGCCGTGTCGCCATCGGCAAATACATAGAGCTGGCCGCCGCGGGCGCGGACTTCCTGCATGTTGCTCTTGAGCTTTTCCAGCAGCGCATCGTTGGGCGCCACCGTCACCACCGGCATCTCGGCCGTCACCAGCGCCAGCGGGCCGTGCTTGAGTTCACCCGCCGGATAGGCCTCGGCGTGGATGTAGGTGATCTCCTTGAGCTTGAGCGCCCCTTCGAGCGCGATCGGATAATGCAGGCCGCGGCCGAGGAAGAGCGCGTTTTCCTTGCGCGCGAATTCCTCGCTCCAGGCGATGACCTGCGGCTCCAGCGCCAGCACGGCCTGCACGGCCACGGGCAGATGGCGCAGGTCCTTCAGATGCCGGGCCTCCTCGTCTTCGCTGAGGTGGCCGCGCGTCTGCGCCAGCGCCAGCGTCAGCAGGAACAAGCCCACGAGCTGGGTCGTGAAGGCCTTGGTGGACGCCACGCCGATCTCGGCGCCGGCGCGGGTGATGTAGGCCAGCTCGCATTCGCGCACCATGGCGCTGGTGGCCACGTTGCAGATGGTCAGCGTGTGCGGCATGCCCTGGGCGCGGGCATGCTTGAGCGCGGCGAGGGTGTCGGCCGTCTCGCCGCTCTGGCTGATCGTGACGACCAGCGTGCGCGGGTTGGGCACGCTCTCGCGGTAGCGGTACTCGCTGGCGATCTCGACCGACGTCGGGATCTTGGCGATGCTCTCGAGCCAGTACTTGGCGGTGGAGCCGGAATAGAAGCTCGTGCCGCAGGCCAGGATGAGGACGTTGTCGATCTCCTTGAAGACGCGGTAGGCACCGTCGCCAAACAGCTCGGGCGTGATGCTGGTGATGGCTTCGAGCGTGTTGGCGATGGCCGTGGGCTGCTCGAAGATTTCCTTCTGCATGTAGTGGCGGTAGGGGCCCAGCTCGGCCGCGCCGCTGTGGGCATGCACGGTCCGCACTTCGCGCTCGACGGCGCGGTAGCGGCCGGTCGTCGTGTCGAGCTGGCTGAGCCAGTAGCGGCCCAGCTGAAGGTCGACGACGTCGCCCTCTTCCAGATAGACGATCTGGTTGGTCACGCCGGCCAAGGCCATCGCGTCCGACGCGACGAAGTTCTCGCCCTCGCCCACGCCCAGCACCAGCGGCGAGCCCTCGCGGGCAGCGACGACGCGGTGCGGCTCGTCACGGCAAAACACCGCCACGGCATAGGCGCCCTTCAGGCGCGGCAAAGCCTGCTGCACGGCGTCGAGCAGGTCGCCGCTGTAGAGGTGATCGATGAGGTGGGCGATGACCTCGGTGTCGGTCTGGCTGTGGAACACGTAGCCGCGGGCCTTGAGCTCCGCGCGCAGCTCATCGTGGTTCTCGATGATGCCGTTGTGGACAAGGGCCACCCGCCCGACCGATTGGCTCAAGCCGCCCGTGTCGGTGTTGGGGCCGACCGAGAAGTGCGGATGCGCGTTGTGCACGGCCGGCGCGCCGTGCGTCGCCCAGCGCGTGTGGGCGATGCCGGTGCCGGCGGCAATGCCGTCGTGCTCCGCCTGGTGCTGCAGTTCCGCCACGCGCGAGGTGCTGCGGGCGCGCTTCAGGCCGCCGTCTTGGTGCACGGCCACGCCGCAGGAGTCATAGCCGCGGTACTCCAGCCGCTTCAGACCCTCGACGAGGATGGGGACGATGTTGCGTTGACTGACCGCGCCGACGATGCCGCACATGGATGCTCTCCAAACTAGGGGTGGCGCATGCTAGGCAAGGGGTGGCGGCATATGCATGCAAAATTCACAGAATGGCGAACTAAAATTTCACGATCCCGCCCGGCAGAAATTTTCATTCAATATTCATTGGCCAATGCACGAATTCGACGCGATTGATCTGCGCCTCCTCACGGCCCTGCAGGAAGACGCCTCGCTGAGCAACCAGGATCTGGCGGCCCGCGTCGCGGTGTCCCCGGCCACCTGCCTGCGTCGCGTGAAGCGGCTGGTGGACAGCGGCGTCGTCGAGCGCCGGGTGGCGCTGCTGTCGCCGGACAAGCTGGGCGCAGGGCTGTCGGTCATCCTGGAAATCACGCTGGATCGACAGGGTGCCGAGCACCTGGACGCTTTCGAAGCCCGTGCCGTGCAGGACACCCACGTGCAGCAGTGCTGGCGCGTGTCGCCGGGGCCGGACTTCATGCTCGTCGTACAGGTGGCCGACATGCCGGCCTATCACGCCTTCACCCAGCGCCTGCTCACGCAGGATGCCAACGTGCGCAACATCAAGGCCTTCTTCAGCGTGAAGCGGGCCAAGTTCGACACGCGCATCGCGCTGCCGGCCGCGCCTGCGGGCTGAGGCCGATGAATCCGTCCGGGCCCGGCCGAGCACGCTGCTAACCCCTCCTTCACGCGCCGCTACGCAGGTTGTCGTGCGGGCCTGAAGGGTCGTTGCAAGCCAGGCTGCGCTAGCATCCCGCGCCGCCGCGCAGGAGGCGGCATCAAATCAAACAACACAGGAGGAATTGATGAAGAAACTGAACCTCGCGGGCTTCGCCGTGGTCGCGTCACTCGTGCTGTCGGGCTGTGCGTCCGTCAACATGGCAAGCAAAGAGGAATCCGCCCAGGCCAAGGAGTTCAAACAACCCGCGCCCGGACAGGCTGGCGTCTACATCTACCGAAACAGCTTCGTTGGCCAGGCCTTGAAAAAGGACATATGGATCGACGGCAAGTGCATCGGCGAGAGTGCCAACAACGTGTTCTTCTACACGCAGCTGCCTGGGGACAAGAGCTACAAGATCGACACGGAATCCGAGTTTTCACCCAACAGCTTCTCGGCGGTGCTCGCTGCAGGGAAGAACCACTTCTTCCGCCAGTACATCAAGATGGGCGTGTTCGTGGGCGGTGCCAACATCGAGGCGATGTCGGAGGAAGAGGGCAAGAAGGACGTGTCCAAGCTTGAGATGGCCAAGATGGGCACCTGCAGCGGCGCAAAGTAACGAAGCAGCGTTGCCTTGCTGATCAAAAGCAGCAAACCATCGCAAGTCGCACGGAGCAAGAGGGCCGAGACCGCCGCCCTCTTGCTTTTCTCATTGCTCAGCCGCTGCGGCGCAGGATCCCCAACCCCTTGAGGTAGTCGCCCTCGGGGAAGCAGACCGTCTGCGGATGGTCGGCCGCAGCGCACAGGCGCTCGACGATGTAGCCGTCCACGCCCGCGTCAAGGCCGGCACCGGCGACGATCTTGTGGAACAGGTCGGGCGCGATGCCGCCGGAGCACGAGAACGTGTAGAGCAGGCCGCCGTCATTGAGCAGCATGAAGGCCAGCCGGTTGATGTCCTTGTAGGCGCGCGCGGCCCGTTCGGCATGGGCAACCGTCGGCGCGAACTTGGGCGGGTCGAGCACGATGGCGTCGAAGCGCCGGCCCTCGGCCAGGCAGCGGCGCAACGTGGCGTTCACATCCGCATCCCAGGCCTCGTGGCGGCCGGCGTCGAAGCCGTTCAGCGCGACGTGCGCGGTGGCGCGCTCCAGCGCCGGGCCGGAGGAGTCGACGCTGACGACCTGCGTCGCGCCACCCGCGAGCGCGGCGACCGAGAAACCACCGGTGTAGCTGAAGCAGTTCAGCACGGTCTGGCAGCCGTACTGCTTCACCGCGTCGGCAAAGCGGCGGCGGCTGTCGCGCTGGTCGAGGTAGTAGCCGGTCTTGTGGCCTTCGGCGACGTCCAGCGTCAGCTGCCAGTCGTGCTCGCGGAGCGTCAGTGCCGTGGGGCCGTCACCACGCAACCAGCCGGTCTGCACGGGCAGGCCTTCCCACTCGCGAGGCTGGGCGTCGGAGCGCTCGTACAAGCGCGTGAGGCCCGTCTCGGCCAGCAGCGCATCGGCGATCTGCGCCTTCCAGCGCTCCACGCCGGCGCTGCCGAACTGCGCCACCAGCGTGTCGCCGTAGCGGTCGACGATCAGCCCGGGCAGGCCGTCCGCCTCGCCATGGACCAGCCGCCACGCATCGGAAGCAATCGCCAGCCGCTTGCGCATTGCGATGGCCTGGGCAATCCGCCGCGCGAAGAAGGAAGCGTCGATGCGCTCGGCTTCCTCGAAGCTCCAGGCGCGCAGGCGGATCTGCGACTTGGGGCTGAACGCTGCCCAGGCGAGGAACTGCCCTTCGGCCGACTCGACACGCACCGTCTCGCCGGAATCACCGCCGCCGCGCGCGACGGAGCTTTCAAACACCCAAGGGTGGCGCTTGACGAGCGAGCGCTCCTTGCCGGGGCGGAGGGTGATCTTCTTCATCGCCGGGCCGCCCCAAGATGAAGAGCGCCCCCTCGGGGGGCAGTGGCCCTACGAAGTGTGGCCGCGTGGGGGTGGCGTTTCGTCATCTTTGCAGCGCTCCGAACGCATAGCTGAGCTGCAGATGCGCCAGTGGCGAGGACTGGTCGCTGCCGCGGATGGTGCGGAACTGGCCGACGCCCGCCCGCAGCCGCAGTCGCTCGGCAAGCTGCCATTGGGCCCAGGCCTCGGCCTGCGTCACCGCGCCGCCGCCCACCTTCACGCCGCCGCCGCCGGCCGCGCCCACCAGCCATTCGGCACCGACGCGCATGCCGCCCCAGAGCGGGTCGCTCTGCACACCCAGGCCGAACAGGCCGAAGGAATAGGCGCCCGCACTGCCCGCCGCCGCGCTGCCCGCCTGGGCCGTGCCGTAGACGCGCGGCGAGAACTCGCGCGACATGTTCACGGCCAGGTGGCTGACGGCTTCCCGCCGTCCGTCCTTGAAGCGCACGCGCGGCAGGTGCAGCACGCTCGCGCCGAGCTGCTGCACGCGCACCGTGCCGCCCGGGTCGTCGCCAATCAGCGTGGGCGTGCGGTCCAGCGGCATGCTGAGCGCGGCGCGCAGGAAGGGCGCGGTGTAGGCCCCGCTCGGCGCATGCGTCAGGCCGGCGTCGATGCGCACGGTCGGCCCCCAGGGCGTGATCCAGCGCAGCGTCGGGCCGGCGCGCAACAGCCAGCCGTTGCCGGTGTCGACATTGCCGCCGCCGCCCAGGCCGCCGCCGAGCTGGCCGCCGACGCGCAGCCGCGGCGTGCCGAACGGTGCCCAGTCCTGGCCGATCTGCGCCAGCACTTCCATGTAGCCGTCGACACCGCCCTTGGCCGCGCCGGCGGCCTCGAAGCCCCACCAGCTGCCGTCGGCGATGTACTGGCGCAGCTCGGCGCCGGCCTTGCCGACCTTGCCCGCGTAGGGCGTGCCGCTGCGCGAGCGGCTGGACGCGCGCGGCTTTTCCATGCCGCCGATCAGCGTGATCTCGTCGAAGCCCACGCCCGAGCGCCGGCCCGAGCGCCCCGGCCGGCCGGCGTCGTCCGGCGAGAAGCTCGCGAAGTCCATCGACCGGCCGACCGTGAAGGCCAGGCCCACGCCGCTCTTCACATTGCCGCTCGGGAAGCGGATCTGCGAGACGCCCACGCCGGTGTACCAGGCACCGTTCTCGGTGCGCAGCGACAGCTCGGGCCGCAGCATCAGGCCGCCGCCGAAGCGCAATTGCTGGGTCGACAGCCCGCCGCCCGCGCCGACATAGAGGCTGGCCGCCAGGTGCGTGTTGCCGGACAGGCGCCAGCGCCGCTGGCCGGTAAAGCCGACCGTGAAGATGCCGCCGTAGTTGCCCTTGGCCGTGCCGTAGAAGCCAGGGCCGAAGCCCCAGTCGTCGTCGAAGGCCATCAGGTAGCTGACCGACGCGAAGGCGGTGCGGCCGCCGTCGGGCATCTTCATGCGCGTCCAGTTGGCCTCGATGGCCGCGGGGCGCACGGTGTTCAGACGCGCGGGGTTCGCAAAGGGCGCGTCATCGGGAGTGGCCAGCGCGCAGGCCGGCAAGAGCGCCAGCAGCGTGGCAAGTCGACGGGTCATGGGCGGGTCATTTCTTGGCGCGCGGATGCGCGGCGTCGTAGATGCGCGCGAGATGCTGGTGATCCAGCTGCGTGTACACCTGGGTCGTCGTGATGTGGGCATGGCCAAGCAGCTCCTGCACGGCGCGCAGGTCGCCGCTGGACTGCAGCAGGTGCGACGCGAAGCTGTGGCGCAGCATGTGCGGATGCACGTGGGCGGGCATGCCGGCGCTGACGGCGCGGGCGCTCAGCATGGTGCGCAGCGTCGAGCCGGCGATGCGCTGGCCGCGGGCGCCGACGAATAGCGCCGGCTCACCCGCCGCGGCAACCTGGCCGCGCACGGCCAGCCAGCCCTGCAGCGCCTCGGCCGCGGCCTTGCCCAGCGGCGTGCTGCGGCGCTTGCCGCCCTTGCCCAGCACATGCACTTCGGCCGACTGCAGGTCCACCCAGCCATCGGCCTGCCCGCTGGCCTGCACGTCCAGGCCGATCAGCTCGGCCGCGCGCAGGCCGGCGCCGTAGAGCAGCTCGACCATCGCGCGGTCGCGCGCTTCCAGTCGCGAATCGGCGATCTCGTCGGGCGCGTGGCTGGCCAGTTGCACGGCATCGTCCACGCCGAGCGCCTTGGGCAGCGGCTTGGGTGCCTTGGGCGCACGCAGGCCGTCGAAGGGGTTCAGCGCGACGCGGCCCTGCAGCCCCAGCCAGCGATAGGTGCTGCGCCAGACGGACAGCAGCAGCGCGATGGACTTCGGGCCCAGGCCCTGGCGGTGCAGCAGTGCTGCGAGGCGGCGTGCCTGGGCGATGCTCAAGGCGCGGGCATCGATGGCGCCTTCGGCCAGCATGGCCTGCAGGCGCTCCAGCCCGTCCGTGTAGATGCGCAGCGTGCGCGGACTCAGGCGCTGCTGCACGCGGGCGTGCTGCAGGTAGTCGCCGAAGTCAGCGCACAGTTCCTTCATGCGGCCAGAAGCCCGGACAAGCCCGCGCTGGCAATCTCGCCGACGCGGTTCAGGAAGTCCGTGCCCATCTCGGCCGTGTAGCGCGTCGGGTCCGGCGACCCGAGCACCAGCAGGCCGAAGGGCTTGCCCTCGTTGACCTTGGCCAGCGACAGCGGGATCAGCGCCAGCGACGTCGCCGTGCCGCCGCTTTCGGAGAGGCCCAGCCAGCGCGCCGCCTCGAAGCCCGAGTTCACGCCGCAATAGGGCTGGCTCAGGCTGGAGGCGAAGCTGCGGACGTCCGGGCTGACCGAGGCCGCGAACTCTTCCGCCTCGTAGGCCGGCGCCACGCCCCACAGGCGCAGGCTGGCCTGCGGGATCATGAACTGGTGGCGCAGCTCGCTGAGCAGCACCTCGGGCAGCTCCGGCGTGCCGACGGCGCGCATGACGGAGAGCGTCCAGCGGTGCAGGCGGTCGGCGATGGCCACGTTGTCCTGGCCGTTGCGGATCATGTCGATGACCCGCAACTCCAGCGCCTTGATCTTGTCGCGCAGCATCTCCGCCTGGCGCTCCTGCAGCGACACGGCGCGCGCGCCGTGCGGATGCTGCAGTTGCACGCTGGCCAGCAGCGCCGAATGCCGCTCGAAGAAACCGGGGGTGGACGCCAGGTAGTTGGCGATGTCGGTTTCGGTGATGCCTTGCACCGCGTCAGCGGCCGGGTTGGAACTCACAGCGTGATCTCTCCGTCAAAAACTTTC
>SEEY01000639.1 GCA_004211235.1 Rubrivivax sp. | reverse complement strand
GTTCACGCGCGAGATCATGGCCGGCGCGCCGCGCTACCAGGACGTGCTGATCGCCCAGGTCATGCCGCTGCTGCATGCCGACGTGGCCCGCTTCGAGGGCTGGGCCGCCGACGGCCGCATCCGGCGCATGGACTTCACGCACCTGATGTTCCTGATCTGGTCGTCCACGCAGGCCTATGCCGACCTCGGGCCCCAGTTCTCGCTCTACATGGGCAAGCCCGCGCTGGACGACGAGGATTTCGAGCGCGCCCGCGTGCTGCTGACCGACGTGATCTGGCGCAGCTTGAAACCGTGACGACCCGGCGCGCCGCTCTGCTGCTCGCGCCGGCGCCCGTGCTGGCCCGCGCCGCGCCACCGGCTGACCTGGCCTCCCGGCTGAAGGCCCAGGCCGACGCCTGGGACCGCGCCATCGTCGCCCGTGACCGCGCCGCCATCGCCGCCAACATGGCCGACGACTTCCGCCAGATCGATGCGCGCGGCAATGTCGAGACCAAGGCCAGCTTCATCGACGGCCTCGTGTCGCCCGACCTGCAGCTGGACCCCTACACCGTCGAGGACTTCGAGGTGCGCGTCTACGGCGACACGGCCCTGCTCAGCGGCCGCACGCGCATGACCGGCCGCTACCAGGGCCAGCCGTTCAACACGCACTACCGCTACATCGACGTCTACGTGAAGCGCCGCGGCGTGTGGAAGATCGTCAGCGTGCAGATCAGCCCGATCAGCGATTGATCAGGGCTTCCAGCCCGCATCGCGCGCGGCCTTCTCCTGCTCGGCGTTCAGCGCCTCGCCGGCCATCAGCGCGTCCATCGCGGCCAGCACACCGGGGGGGAGGCTGCTGGCGGCCTGGCGCATGCCGCCGGTCGGCGCGGCCACCGTGGCGACCTGCTGCAGCGCCCACGCGCCATCGGCCTCACGGCAGGCCAGGCCCGCAGACGCAGCCGTCGAGAAGCTGCGGCAGAAGCGCCCGTCCCTGGCCTTGAAGCTGACCTGCACGGCTACCGGCCCGGCCGGCGCGCTGGCGAGCTGCCGGTCCAGCGCCTTGGCAATCTCGCCGCTGGCCACCAGCCGGTCGTCGCCGCCGCTGCTGCCGTTGCTGCCGTTGCTGCCACTTAGCGGCGCCAGCCGCGTGCCGATCAGCGTGCCGAGCACCAGCGTCGCCGCCATGCCACCCCAGGCGGCCCAGCTGGACATCGCCCGCCGCTGCGCGCGCACGGCGCCCAGTTCCACGACCTGGGGGGCCGGTGCCGGCTCGGCGAGCAGTGCCTTCAAGCGGTCCGGCACGGGCTCGTTCAGCACGCCATCAAACGCGGCGGACAGGCGCTGGCGCTCGGCCTTCAACTGGTCTTCATTCAAGTTCATGGCCACTCTCCCAGCAACTGCTGCAATGCCTCGCGGGCGCGCGCCACGCGGCTCGTGACGGTGCCCACCGGCACGCCCAGCATCTCGGCCGCCTCCTGGTAGCTCAGGCCTTCGACGAGCACGAGGCCCACCACCGTGCGGTGCTCCTCGCTCAGCTTGGCCACGGCCTTGCGCACGAGGATGGCGTCGAGCGGCGCGCCGGACTGGGCGTCGTCGCCCACGTGTTCGCCTTCCTCCTCGGGCAGGAAGGTCTGGCCGCGCCGCTCGCGCGCCCTCAGCTCATCAATCCACGCGTTCTGCATGATGCGAAACATCCAGCTGTCCAGGCGCGTTCCAGGCGCCCACTGGTCGGTGCGCGTCAACGCCTTCTCGATGGCGACCTGCACGAGGTCGTCGGCGTCTTCGGGGGAGCGGGCCAGCGTGCGGCCGAAACGGCGCAGCCGTGGCAGCAGGGCCGCGATCTCCTGGCGAAGTTCGGAAGGGTTTTCAGGCATCGATACACGGACAACGGGCGAGGGATGGATTTTCTTCCCAGCCTCGCTCGTTATCCTCCCAGACAGCTCGTTAGCGCCATGAAATCCTGCCTCGTCTTCTTCCTTTGTGCCGCCTTCGGCTCCGCCCAGGCGCAGCTGCGGCTGCCGCAGTTGCCGCAGCTGCCGGGCGTGTCGCGCCTGCCGGGCGTCGTGGATCGCGTGGTCGACCGGGCGGTGCAGCCGCTGCCCGAGATCCTGTCGTCGACGACGAGATTGCTGGACCAGCGCGTGGCCAACACGCGCGACCTGCTGCGCCAGCACCGCGACCTCATCGAGGCCGACCCGGCCGGCGAGCCCATCCGCCGCCAGGAACTCGTGCTGGTGTCGCCCAGCGACGCGGCGCTGGCCGTGGCCGCGAGCCTGGGCCTGGTCAAGCTGCGTGAAGAGGCCTGGCCCGAGCTGGACCTGCGCGAGGTCGTGCTGCGCGTGCCGCCGGGCCTCGACACGGCCGAGGCACTGGCCAGGCTGCGTGCCGCCCAGCCGGATCTGCAGGCCGACTTCAACCATCTCTATTCACGCAGCGGCGACGTGACCGCGGGCGGTGCCGGCGCGCTGGCGAGGCCGGCCGGCGCCCTCCGCGTCGGGCTCATCGACGGCGGCGTGGACCGCCGCCACGAGGCGCTTCGTCGCGCGGGTGGTGGCAGCTTCGGCTGTGGCGGCAGTGCCGTGCCGAGTGAACACGGCACGGCCGTCGCGTCGCTGCTGGTCGGGCGGGACCGCGGCTTTGCCGGCTCGGCGGTCAAAGCCGAGCTTTTCGCCGCCGACGTGTATTGCGACAGGCCCGACGGCGGCTCGGCCGAGGAGGTCGTGCGGGCGCTGGCCTGGATGGCGCG
>SEEY01000638.1 GCA_004211235.1 Rubrivivax sp. | reverse complement strand
CGTGAGGGCTGCTCCATCCTCTTGACGACGCACTACCTCGAGGAAGCCGAAGCGCTGGCGAGCCGCGTCGCCGTGCTGGGCAAGGGCCGCGTCATCGCCTCGGGCAGCGTGGCCGAGATGCGTGCGCTGGTGTCGCGCCGGCACATCCGCTGCGAGACGACGGTCGCTGCCACCGACGTGCGCCAGTGGCCGGGCGTCGTCGACGTGACCGGGAGCGACAACGCCCAGCTGGCAATCGTCGCCACCGATGCCGAATCCGTCGTGCGCCAGCTCCTCGCGGCGGACCCTTCGCTCTCGCGCCTGGAGGTCCGGCAGGCCGGGCTCAACGACGCCTTCAACGCACTCACCCAGGAGGCCGCATGACCACCTTGACCCAACCCCACGCGGCCCTTGGCGCCGCACAGCCGCCCTCGAACCGCGCAGGCGCTGCCTATGCCCTCGAGATCCGCCTCGAACTGCTGCGCCTGCTGCGCTCGCCGGCCTTCGCGCTGCCGATGTTCGTGCTGCCCGTGGCGCTCTACCTGCTGTTCGCCTTCGCGGTGGCCGGCGAGCAGACCACCAAGGACCCCGACGCCGCCCGCTTCATGTTCGCCGGCTTCTCGCTGATGGCCGTGACCATGGCCGCCGTGTTCGCCACCTGCCCGTCCATCGCGATGGAACGTGAGCTGGGCCTGCTGACCCTCAAGCGTGCCCAGCCCGCGCCGCCCGGCGCCTGGCTCACGGCCAAGATCGTGGCCGGCGTCGTCACCGGCGCCATCGCCTACGCGCCCATCCTCCTCGTCACCGCAGTGAGCGGCCAGGCCAGCCTGAGCCCCGGCGCGCTGGCGGCGATGAGCGCGGTGCTGGTCGCCGGCGCCGTCCCGTTTTGCGCACTCGGCCTGATGGTGGGGACGCTGGCCAACGGCACGGCCGCACCAGCCTACGCCCACCTGCTCTACCTGCCGGGGCTCTACCTGTCCGGCGTGTTCTTCCCGCTGCCCAAGTCGATGCATTTCCAGGCCCCGTTCTGGCCGCAGTTCCATCTCAACCAGCTCGTCTTCGCGGCGGGCGGCGTCGACAAGTTCCGCTGGATCTCACCGGAGATTGCGTTCGCGGTACTGCTCGGCTTCACGGTGCTGTGCAGCGCCGTCGCGATGCATCGCCTGAAGCGGCGCGGCTGAGGCCATGAAAAAGGCGGCCCGCGGGCCGCCCTGGTTCATTGCCCTGGTTCAGCGCTGCGCCGAGCCGTTGGCCGAGGCGTCCAGCGCCAGGGAGCGGTCGGCGCGCGATGCCTTGGCCGAGGCGCTGCCGGCTGCCTGGCCGTTGCGGCCCGCGGCCTGGCCGCCGATGTTGGCGCCGACGTCCTTCTTGCTGGCGCTGCCGCCGGCCGTGCCGCCGATCGTCAGCGGCGCGGGCTGAGCCGGCGTCGTGGATGCCGTGGGCGTAGCCGGTGCGGCCGGGGTGGCAGGCGTGGCGGGCGTCGTCGATGCGGTCGGCGTTGCCGGGGTGGCCGGGACGGCAGGCGTCGCAGGCGTCGCGGCCCCGGTCAGCGCCCCGTTCAGCGCGCCGCTGCCCTGACCGGCGAGGTTGCCGCTGACGCCGTTGGCCGTGCCGTTGACCGCACCGCTCAGGCTGCCGTTGGCACTGCCCGTCGCACTGCCCGCGGTCGAGCCGATCTGGTCCTTCAGGCCTTGAGCCGTCGTCTTCACGTCGCCGACCTTGTCGCCCGCGGTGGTCTTGACGTTGCCGAGCGTGTCGGTGGCCGTGCCCTTGACGTCATCGACCTTGCCTTGCACGGCGGTCCTGGCGTCGCCGGCCTTGGCCGTCGCGTTGTCC
Organism: Rubrivivax sp.; assembly: GCA_004211235.1. Next base: position 911 of record SEEY01000638.1, on the reverse strand, counting down.
TTGACACTGCCGACGGTGTCCTTGGTCTTGTCCACGGCGCCCTTGATCAGCGAGCCGTTGGCGTTCGCGGAGCCGCTGGCATTGCCGGCGGCGTTGCCACCGATGTTGAGCGAGCGCGGCGACAGCGCGCCGGTCAGGTTGCCGGTGAGGCCCCCGCCTGCGGCTCCACCAGCGCCGCCGAGCAGGCCGGCAGCATGGGCGTTGGCAGCGATGAGGCCGGCAGCGAGGGCGATGGCGCTGAAGGCGATACGGGTGGTGCGGCGGGTTGCAGACATGATGGATCTCCAGGGTGGTTGACTTGGAAGCGCCAGCCTTGTTGCTGGCCCTTTCACTGAGTACAACGACCGCTGCCCGTACTTCCTTCCCGCGCTGCTTGCAACGGTTTGTGTCAGCGGCTCTGGCGCGCCTGCAACTGCTCCGGCACGACCCGCAGGTCTTCGGCGAGCAGGCCGCGGCCGTAGACCGGGTCCCGGCCCGGCGCACCGAGGTCGACGGCCGCCGCGCTCAAGCGCTCGACGGCGGCCGCGGCTGCGGCAGCATCCGGCTCGCGCAACTCCGCGGCCAGCAGCCCCGCCACCAGCGGCGCCGCGAACGACGTGCCGCGCGCGATGCCGTAGCCGCCGCCACTGCGCGCCACCGCCATCTCGGCGCCGGGCGCGGCCCACATCACCTGCGGCCCCTGCGCCGCTTCCGGCAACACACGACGCGAGGCGTTGACGCCCGTCACGCCCACCACGCCGGCATACGACGCGGGGAACAGCGGCGGCGCCGCCGGGCCGTCGTTGCCCACCGCCGCCACGAGCAGGTGGCCGCGCTTGACCAGCGCCGCCACGCCCTGCTCCAGCAGGCGGTTCTGCGGCCCGACGAGGCTGACGTTGACGACGGCGACGCGCTCGCGCGCCATCCAGGCC
>SEEY01000637.1 GCA_004211235.1 Rubrivivax sp. | reverse complement strand
AGCATGCCCAGCCTGATGGTCGGCCAGAAGTCCCTTATCCAGGCCCGCTGCACGTCGGCGTCGGCCAGGCCGTTCCTGGCGGCCGCCGTGCGCGACTGCACGAATAGGTAGATCGAGTAGTCGACCGCTTCGCCGATCAGCGTGGCGCCGAAGCCCAGCGTGATGCCATGGACCACGCCGGACCCGAGGCTGACCGCCGCCACGCCGGCCAGCGCGCCGGACAGGACCGGCACCAGTCCCAGCGCCAGCGCCCAGGGCGAGCGGTACAGCAGCAGCAGCATGGCGATGATGATGCCGGCGCTGATCGCCGACAGCCGCTCGACCTCGGCCTGTATGGTCTGGCGCGACTGCACCGAGAAGACGCCGGGTCCGGTCATCAGCAGGGTCAGTTCAGCCGCGCCGGGTACTTCGCCGCGCGCCGCCTCGAACGCCGCGCGTATCTGTTGCATTGCCTGCTGCTGGCCGTCGGTGTCGACCGCGGCGGCCCGGGTCTGCACCAGCAGCAGCGCGCCGGCGCCGCTGCGCGAGACCCAGACGCCATGGCTTTCCCGCGGGCGGTTCCCCGCCGCCAGCCGCTCCAGCAGCAGCACGGTCTCGCCGGTCGGGTCGCGCGGCAGCAGCGGCTTGGCCAGCATGCCGGCCGGCGACGCCAGCAGGTCGATCGTGTCGGCCAGCGCGGCATGCAAGCCGTCGGCCGTGAAGCGAGCGGGCGTCACCGCAGGACTCAGCAGGTAACGGTTCCCGAACAGGAAACGCTGGTCGCGTTCGGCATTGACCGGCTCGCCATTGCTGACCGAGGCCAGCGTCGCCTCGCCGCGCAGACGCTGCGCCATGGCCTTCGAGACGCCGGCGCGGGACGCCATGTCGCCGCCCTCGATGCCGACCAGGATCAGGCGCGAGACCACGCCGTCGCGCAACTGGTCGAGCAGCACTTTCTGTTCCGGCGTGGGCGTTTGCGGCAGGAAGGCCGACAGGTCGGCGGTGAACCTTGCCTGCAGCACCACGATCCCGCACAGCAGCAGGCCGGCCAGCCACAGCACCAGCGCGCGGGTGCGCGCCGACCATTTGCCGGGCATCATTGGGCGCTGATGCGGTTGATCGCCATCACCGAGCGGTCGCCGTCGGCCTGCAGGATCTCGACGCTCTTCACGTCGTCGAGCGCGCCGGAAATGCGGATGGCAGTCACGGCCGCGGCCATACGGGCGTCGAGCGGCTTGAGCGTCATCAGCCAGCGCTGCGGCGGGCCTTCCAGCGACAGCGCGAAACTGCGCTCCAGCGCACGGCGGTCGCCGGCCAGCGTGCCGCGTATGCTGTTGACGAAGCCGGCCAGCTCCGGCGCGCTGTCGACCTGCAGCGTCATGTTCTGGCGGCCGCGCTCGATCACCAGCGTGTTGCCTTCGATGATCATCGACTCCGGCCGGGGTTTCAGCGTGCGCTTCTCCAGCTTGTCCGGCGCGACGTAGTACAGCTGGCCGGACGACACCAGCGGCGCCTCGAGCATCGCGATGGTCTTGGTCTCGACGAAGTCGGCGCGGCCGACGTTGACCCTGGCCAGCGCCTGCATCAGCCGCTCGATGTCCCATGGCGCATCCGCCGCGTGCGCCGGGCCGGCTGCCAGCGCCAGCAGCACCGCCAACCCTGTAAACATGCAGCGCAGCGCCCTCATCAGCCTGCCTCCTTGTCGCCGGTTGCCGGGGCAGCGTGCCAGAAAGGGAAAAAATTGAACCAGTTGTACGGCGTCTGCCGGCAATGCTTTTCCAGCAGGCCGACATAACAGGACATCGCCTCGCCGATTGCCTGCTGCCGTTCGCCGGCCTTCAGGTCGCTGAAGTCCGCGAGCGGCTCGAAATGGATGCGATAGCGCTTGCCGCCCATGTACAGGCCGGTCATGAAGACGACCGGGCGGCGCAGCACGGCCGCCATGCGGAACGGTCCGAGGGGCAGGTCGGCATGGCCGCCGAGGAAAGGCATGGTGCGCATCACGTCGCCGCCGAAACGGCGGTCGGCCAGCATGCCGACCGCGGTGCCCTGGTCGAGGCAGGCGCTGATCTTCAGCATCGAGTCGACCTGGCCGAGGCCGATCACGTCCTGCTGCGCCATCGGGCTGATGGCAGCCAGCATCTGGTTGACCTTGCGCGCATTGCCTTCGTACATCGCCATCGCGACGTTCAGGCCGGCATGCTGGCGGCCCAGCGCGCGCATGACCTCGAAGCTGCCCATGTGGGCGCCGATCAGGAACAGGCCGCGGCCCTGCGCCAGCAGCCCGGCCACCATGTCGTCGCCGGACACCTCGATGTCGAACATGTCGAAGCGGTTGTTGAGCAGGTAGACCCGGTCGTGGATGGTGGCGGCGAAGGTGAAGATATGCCGGTACAGGTCGGATAGCCGCGCCGGCCGCCCCAGCACGCGCGCCAGGTAGTCGCGCGACGCGCTGCGGCTTTCCGGCGCGAACAGCAGGAAATAAGTGGTAATCAGGTGCAGCACCACGCGCCCCGCGGGTCGCCCGAGGCGCAGCGAGATCCAGGTCATGACACGCAGCATGGCCATGTTGCTGCGCTCCGGCCTGGCGCGCCAGTCTGCGCCGGACGTGTCGCTCTCTTTGGATAGTTGCATATCGATCCGTACGTCCTTCACCGGGCCGTCCCTTCTGCATGCCGATGCACGACGCCGGCCGCGACCTTGCGTTCGCCGTGCATCAGCGTGAACCGTATGCCGCCGCCGGCCGCGCTGTCATGCAGCAC
>SEEY01000051.1 GCA_004211235.1 Rubrivivax sp. | reverse complement strand
GGCAGGCTCAGGTTGTTCCACTCGTTCCAGACGAAGTAACCGATGCCCGTGCCGCCGACCAGCATCTCGGCGGCCACGATGACCAGCCAGGCGATGCCCATCCTGACCGGCATGCGCATCAGCATGGGCATCGCCTGGCTCGTCATCGTTGCCGCCGAGATGCTGGTGGGCGGCACGGGCATCGGCTACTTCGTCTGGAACGAGTGGAACAACCTGAGCCTGCCCAACGTCATCTTCGCCATCCTCGTCATCGGCCTGGTCGGCATGGCGCTGGACCTGCTGTTTGCCCGCGCCCAGAAGGCGATCACCTATGTCGACTGAACTCGTGCAGGTGCAGGGCCTGGCCAAACGCTATGGCGACGCGACCGTCTTCGATAACGTCAACTTCACGCTGACCGAGGGCGAGTTCGTCTGCATCATCGGCCACAGCGGTTGCGGCAAGACGACCATCCTCAACGTGCTGGCCGGGCTGGAGCAGGCCAGCGAGGGCCACGTCTTCATGGCCCGGCGCGAGGTAAACGCGCCGGGGCTGGAGCGCGGCGTCGTCTTCCAGGGCCATGCGCTGATGCCTTGGCTCACCGTGCGCCAGAACATCGCCTTCGCGGTGCGCAGCAAGTGGCCCGACTGGAAGCGCGCCGAGGTCGACAAGCAGGTCGAAAAGTACGTCGCCCTCGTCGGCCTGACGCCCGCGCTGGACAAGAAGCCCAGCCAGCTCTCCGGCGGCATGAAGCAGCGCGTGGGCATCGCCCGCGCCTTCGCCATCGAGCCGCGCATGCTGCTGCTGGACGAGCCCTTCGGCGCGCTCGATGCGCTGACGCGCGGCACCATCCAGGACGAGTTGCTGAAGATCTGCGCCGCCACGCGGCAGACCGTCTTCATGATCACGCACGACGTGGACGAAGCGATTCTTCTCGCCGACCGCATCCTGCTGATGGCCAACGGCCCGCAGGCCCGCGTGGCGGAGATCGTCGTCAACACGATGAGCCGTGACCGCCAGCGTGCCTCGCTGCACCACGACCCGCAGTTCTATCGGATCCGCAACCACCTCGTCGACTTTCTCGTCGAGCGCAGCGCAACCCTTTCGCATGGCCGCGCGCCGGAGCATCCACCCGAGGTGCGGCCGGGCCTCGCGCAGACCGCCGAAATCCTTTCCCTCGACACCCACCCCGCCATTCACAGGAGCACCGCATGAGCCGCCTCGAAGTCACCGAAAAAATCATCGCCACCAAGGTCGCCAAAGGCATCAAGTGGGCCGACGTCGCCGCCGACATCGGCCTCAGCAAGGAATGGGTCACCGCCGGCTGCCTCGGCCAGATGACCTTCAACGACGAGCAGGCCGCCAAGCTCGCCAAGCACTTCGACCTCACCGAAACCGAGGCGCAATGGCTCAAGGTCGTGCCCTACAAGGGCAGCCTGCCCACCAGCGTGCCGACCGACCCGCTGATCTACCGTTTCTATGAGCTGATCAGCGTCTACGGCACGACCTTCAAGGAGCTGATCCATGAAGAATTCGGCGACGGCATCATGAGCGCCATCGACTTCAAGATGGACCTGCAGCGCGAGCCCAACGCAGCCGGCGACCGCGTGTCCATCGTCATGAGCGGCAAGTTCCTCCCCTACAAGACGTATTGATCATGAAGCCGCCGCTGCCGCCGTTCACGCTTGAATCGGCCATCCAGAAGGTGCGCATGGCCGAGGACGCCTGGAACAGCCGCGACCCGGACCGCGTCGTCGGCGTCTACACGGACGACACGGTCTGGCGCAACCGCGCCGAGTTCCCGGTCGGCCGCGATCAGGTGCATGCGCTGCTCACCCGCAAGTGGGCGCGTGAGCTGGATTACCGGCTGATCAAGGAGTTATGGGCCTACACGGGCAACCGCATCGCCGTGCGCTTTGCCTACGAGTGGCATGACGACTCGGGCCACTGGTTCCGCAGTTACGGCAACGAGAACTGGGAGTTCACCGACGAGGGCCTGATGCGGCGTCGCTTTGCGAGCATCAACGACCTGCCGATTGCGGAGTCGGCGCGCCTGTTCTTCTGGCCGCTGGGCCGCAGGCCCGACGAGCATCCGAGCCTGAGCGATCTCGGCCTTTAAGCGCGAACGGCCAGCATGACGGCGTAGGCCTTGAACACGGCCGTCGCCGGTTGACCCGCGGCCAGGCCGAGGCCATCGACTGCGTCGTTCGTCACGCTGGCGGTCACGACCGTGCCGCCCGGCAGCGTCAGCCCGATCAGCGACGACACCGCGCCGCGCTCCACGCGCGACACGGTGCCGGCCAGCTGGTTGCGTGCCGACAACCGGTAGCCGCCGAAGTCCGTCACCAGCACGACCTCGCTGCTCTTCACGAGCGCCAGCGCCTCCTGGCCTTGGCTGACGGCGAGTTCCTGCGCAGCCTCGGTCGTCATCGAGGCGGTGACGTGCTGGCCATCGTCCAGCGCGACACTCACCGTCGTCGTCGACGGGCCGGCGTTGACGGCGGCGATGCGGCCGAGGAACTGGTTGCGGGCGGTCGTCTTCATGCTCATCCTTTTCAGCAGCGCATCGAGCGCCGGTTGCGTGGCCAGCCACGCGGCCTGTTCATGCAGGAAGGCGCTGTGGCGGGCCTGCAGTTCGCGCCAAGCGGCGAGCAGCGCTTCGCCTTCGGCCGTCAGCCGCGTGCCGCCGCCACCCGCGCCGCCGGTGGCCTTGTCGACCAGCGGCGCATGCGTCAGGGCGGTCGCGGCGTCCAGCACCAGCCAGGCACCCTTGTAGCTGTAGCCGGCGGCGCGGGCGGCCTTCTGCAGCGAGCCGGTCAGCGCCAGCGCGGCGAGCAGGTCGAAGAAGCGGCCATCGAGCCGGCCGGCCAGGCGCAGCTCGCCTTGCAGCAGCGGATGGTCGTGGGCCGTCATGCCAGGCGCGCCCGCAGGTCGTCGCGGCCGGCAACCAGGCGCTCGGTCACGCGCCCGCCTTCGACGAGGTAGACCTCGTCGGCCAGCGCCACCACGTCGTCGGCATCGTGGCTGACCATCACCGCCGGAATGCCCCACTGCGCCCGCACCCGCTTCAGCTCCTCGCGCAGCTCGCGGCGCAGGGCGCTGTGCAGCGCGGCGAAAGGTTCGTCCAGCAGCAGCACCTGCGGCTTGCAGGCCAGCGCCCGCGCCAGGGCCACGCGCTGCTGCTGGCCGCCGGAGAGGGTGGCCGGCTTGCTGCGCGCGAGGGCCGTGAGGCCGAAGGACTCGATCAGCGCATCGACCCGCACCGCGTCATCGCCTTGCAGCCGGCGCCGCCAGCTGGTCAGCCCGAAGGCGACGTTGTCGCGCACGCTGAGGTGAGGGAAGAGGGCGTAGTGCTGGAACAGATAGCCCACACCGCGCGCCTCGGGCTGAACGTCGATGCCGGCCGCCGTGTCCAGCAGCGCCCGGCCGTCGAGCTTCACATGGCCGGCGCGGACCGGCAGCAGCCCGGCCATCGCCTGCAGCGTCAGCGACTTGCCGGCACCCGACGGTCCGTAGAGCGCGAGGAAGGGCGCGTCGGTGGCGAAGGCGATGTCCAGGTCGAAGCGGCGGCGTGTGTCGCTGACGGACAGACTGAGCGCAATGTCGATCAAGGTCTTGCGAACCCGTATCTGGCGAGGATGGCCTGTGCTTCGGTGCCTCCCAGGAAGGCCACGAACTCGCGCGCCAGCGCCGGCTGTCGGCTGTCCGCCACCACGGCCGCGGGGTAGGTGGCCGGCGCATGGCCGCCCACCGTCAGCGCGATCGTCACCTTGCTCCTGGCCAGCTCCGCATCCGTGCGGTAGACGAAGCCGGCTTCGACTTCGCCGCGCGACACGTAGTCCAGCACCTGACGCACGTTGTCCGCAAAGACGAACTTCGGCGCCAGCGGCTCCCACAGCTGCACCGACTCCAGCGCCTGCTGGGTGTAGCGGCCCACCGGCACCGAGGCCACCTTGCCGACGGCGATGCGCTTGACCTCGGGCCGGGCCAGGTCGGCCAGCGCGCCGATGGCGGGCGAGCCCTGCGCGGGCGTGATCAGCACGAGGCTGTTGCTGGCGAAGTCGCGCCGCGTGTCGCTGGCGATGAGCTTGCGCTCGGCGGCGCGGTTCATCGTCTCGTGGTCGGCGCTGGCGAACACGTCGACGGGCGCGCCCTGCGCGATCTGCTGCAGCAGCACGCCCGAGGCGGCGAAGTTGAAGCGCACCGTGCTGCCGCGCCGGGCGGCCTCGAAACGCGTGCCGATTTCCTTGAAGGCGTCGGTCAGGCTGGCGGCGGCGGACACGGTCAGCTGTTGCGCCGAGGCGAGCAGCGGCAGCGAGCAGGCGAGGGCGGCGAGCAGTGTCTTCATGGCGTGGACGGGCGTTGCAGGAAGCGGTTGGACAGCAGCAGGATGGCGACCGACACGGCCGACACGACGAGGGCCAGCATCATGGCCAGGTCGTCATGCCCGGCCTGCACCGCGTCGTAGATGGCCATGGACGCCGTTTGCGTCTGCCCGGGGATGGAGCCGGCCACCATCAGCGAGGCGCCGAACTCGCCCATCGCGCGGGCGAAGGCCAGCAGCGTGCCGGCCAGGATGCCGGGCCAGGCCAGCGGCAGCGTCACGCGCACGAAGGTGCTCCAGCGCGACTGGCGCAGCGTGCGGGCGGCGGCCTCGAGGTTGCGGTCCACCTGCGCGAAGGCGCTGCTGGCGCCTTTCAGCACAAGCGGCAGCGCCACCAGCGTGGAGGCGATGACGGCGCCGTGCCAGTTGAAGATGACGGTGTAGTCGAAATGCTCGCGCAGCCAGCCGCCGAGGGCGCTGCGCCGGCCCATGAGCACCAGGATGCCGTAGCCCAGCACGGTGGGCGGCAGCACCAGCGGCAGCATGCAGACGGCCTCCAGCAGCCCGCGCCCGGGGAGCCGCGTGCGCGCGAAAACCCAGCCCAGCGCCACGCCCAGCACCAGGGCGAGTGCGGTCGCCAGCGTGGCGACACGCAGCGTCAGCGCCAGCGGGGCGGCGTCGAACTGGGTCCAGAGATCGGCGGGCATGGCTGCGTAATGTACTCAACTACATCGCGATGAGCGGACCGCGGCGCGGGCAAGCGCGGCCGACTATCCTGCGGGCCTTCGCCATGGACCTGATCCTCGACCTCTTCTCCCGCCACGGCCTTGTCGCCGTGGCCATCGCCGTGCTGCTGCATCAGCTCGGCGCGCCACTGCCGTCCACGCCGCTGCTGCTGTTGCTGGGGGCCGAGTCCGCCACGCGCGACGGCTTCGCGCTGCGGGCCTTCGCGGCCATCACCGCGGCGGCCATGGTGGCCAATGCGCTGTGGTTCTGGGCCGGCCGGCTGCTGGGGCGGCGGGTGCTCAACGCGCTGTGCGTCGTGTCCATCTCGCCGGACACCTGCGTGCGCCAGAACGAGCTCAGCTTCGCCCGCCGCGGCGTGCTGACGCTGCTGATCGCCAAGTTCGTGCCGGGACTGTCCATGCTGGCGCCGCCACTGGCTGGCGCGCTGGGCATGACGGCCGGGCGCTTCCTGGCCTGGAACCTGCTCGGCTCGGCGCTGTGGGCCGCCGCTGGGCTGGCGGCGGGGCGGATCTTCCATGCGCAGATCGATGCGCTGCTGCGTGAACTGAATCGGCTGGGCAGCGCGGCCGTCGTGCTGTGTGGCAGCCTGCTGCTGGTCTACCTCGCTTGGCGGCTGTGGCGCAGGCGGGTCGTGCGCCGGGAGCTGAACGGCTTCGAGCGCCTCGACCCGGCCGACGCGACCGCGCTGCAGCAGCAGGGCGGCAACCTCGTCTTCGTCGACGTCCGCGGCGGCCCGCCGGCCAGCCGCATTCCAGGGGCTCGCCATCTCGACCTGGGCGCGCTGCGCGAGTCGGCGCTGGCCGGCTGGCCGCAGGAGGCGGAGTTCGTCACCTACTGCGCGTGTCCGAACGACGTGTCGGCCGCCCGCGCCGCGCAGTGGCTGAAGGCGCACGGCTACCAGGCGCGCGTGCTGCGCGGTGGCATCGACGCCTGGACGCAGGCCGGACTGGCAGTCGAAACCGATTGAAACCTGGGCGTGGCCTGTGCGCGGACGTCACCGCTGCTGCTGCGGTTCTGTCTGACAAGGCCGTGGCGCCGCTGCCGATGCCGTGTCGGACGAGCAGCGGCGAGAGTTGCTTCCAACGGCTCCGAATGGCTTGGGGCCGGCGAAAGGACCCACCATGAACACCCGCTCCACTCAACGAATGTCCATGATCGCCCTGGCGCTGGCCGCTGCGCTGGCAGGCTGCAGCAAGCACGAGGACGACCGCACCGCCGGCCAGAAGCTGGACGGCGCCATCGCCGACGCCAAGCAGTCCGGCGCCGAAGCACGGGCCGATGCCCGCGACGCCGCCAACACGGCCGAAGCCAAGGTGAAGGACGCCGCCAATGCGACGTCCGACGCGGTTGCCGATGCCGCCATCGTCACCAAGATCAATGCCTCGCTGGCGGCCGACGACCAGCTCAAGGCCACCAAGATCGACGTCGATGCCAAGGATGGCCACGTGAAGCTGACCGGCACCGCGCCCAGCCCCGATGCGCAGGCGCGCGCCAAGATGCTGGCGCAGGCCGTGAACGGCGTGCGCTCGGTGGACAACCAGCTCGTGGTTGCCAGCAATGGCTGATGTCTACACGCCGCTCCGGCTTGACGAGGCGGCACTGAAGGCCGCGCGCAGCGACCTGGACGACGGCGCCGTCACGCCGGCCTACGGGCCCTGGCGGGACGACATCGTCAGCCTGCTGAACAGCGCGCTGGCCACAGAGCTCACCTGCGTGCTGCGCTATCGGCGCCATCACTTCATGGCAACCGGCCTGGAATCACCCAGCATCGCCGACGAATTCCTCGTCCATGCGAATGCCGAGCTGAGCCATGCGGACCGGTTGGCCGAGCGCATCGTCCAGCTGGGCGGTGAGCCGGACTTCAACCCGGTCGGTTTGCTGGAGCGCAGCCATGCCGACTACGACGCGGTGAACGACCTTCAGGCCATGATCCGCTCGGACCTCGTCGCCGAACGAGTCGCGGTGGAAACCTACCGCCAGATGATCAAGCTCATCGCCGACAAGGACTCGACGACGCGGCGCCTGCTCGAAGACATCCTGGCGGATGAAGAAGAGCATGCCGACGAGTTGAAGGACTGGATGAAGCGCGCTTGAAGATCGACCCGGCGCGCGGGCCGCCCGGCTTGCGCGCCGGCACCCGCCCGATCCATCGGGCGCGGCCTACAGGAGACAGACATGCAATTCCGGAACCCGTTCTCCCGCAAGTCGCGCGAACCGCGCTCGCTGATCGCCCCGGATGGCAGCCTGCGCGTACCTGACACCACGCCACGGCCACGCACGGTCGTGGTGACCGAGCCCAGGCGCAGCGTCGTGCTGCCCTGGCTGCTTGCGCTGGGCATCGGCGCGGCCATCGCTGTCGTGGCGGTGGTGGCCATGCAGGACCCGCGCAGCGTTGGCGAGCAACTGGACGGCGCCGTCGCCCAGGTCAAGGACGTCGGCAATCAGGTCGGCCAGTCGGTGGCGGACACGCCCAACGTCGCTGCCGAGGCCTCGCGCCAGGCCCTGGACGGCGTGGGCACCGCGATGGACGACGCGGGCATCACTGCCAAGGTCAAGGCGGCGCTGGCCGTGGACCCGGCCTTGAGCGCCGCGCGCATCGAGGTCAGCACCGGCAACGGCATCGTCCGCCTGGATGGCCCCGCGCCCGACGCTGCTGCCAAGGCCCGCGCGACCGTGCTGGCCACGGCGCCACAGGGTGTGCGCGGTGTCGACAACCGGCTGGCCCTGCCGCAGGCAGGCGGCGTCGTGGCCACGGCGGTGGAACCCGTTCCCCCGCGCTGACGGCGCCGGGCCGCTCATCGTCCTGAGTGATCGACGCCGCGGCGCCTTGGGCGTGCGCGGCGTTTCTACACTGCGCCGACATCTCCCGGAGCAGGAACTTCATGCCGTTCGCCCACGCCCGCCAACTGCTTTGCCTCATTGCCACGCTCGCCGTGGCGCCGGCCTGGGCCGCCGACGAGCCGGCCATCGGCAAACGCTATTTCGACAGCAACTGCGCCATGTGCCACACCGCCACGCCCGACCAGCGTGCGCTGATGGGGCCGGGCCTGTTCAACGTGCAGGGCCGCAAGGTGGCCGGCCTGGATGGGTTCGGCTATTCCGCAGCGCTGTCGAAACTGTCGGGCCGGACGTGGACGGCCGCCGAGCTCGACCGCTTCCTGCGCGACCCCGCCGCCTTCGCGCCCGGCACGACGATGCCGGTCAACGTGCCCGACCCGGCGCAGCGCGCGGCGCTCGTCACCTACCTGGCCTCGCTGTCGGGGCGGGTGACGGCGGAGGCGGCTCCCGCAGCCGTTGCCGCAGCGGCGACCGACCCACGCGGCAACTGGAGCGAGGACGCGCCGGGCCGCATCCACGAGCTGAAGGCGAGCGACCTCCCCCGGCCCTTCGCGACCGAAAGCGCGAGCAACGGCCCGCGCACCGTGCCGCGCCCGGACGGCGTGACGCCGCAGGTGCCCGAAGGCTTCAAGGTCAACCTCTGGGCCACCGACCCGGACCGCGGCCGCGTGATGGTGAAGGCGCCGAACGGCGACATCTTCATCTCCTCCACGCCGAAGCGGCTCGTGAAGGTGTTCCGCTCCACCCAGGGCGAGACGGCGGAGGTGGTGAGCACTTTTGCCGCGGGCATGGACCGGCCCTTCGGCATGGCCTTCTGGCCCAACGGCGCCCACCCGCAGTACCTCTACGTCGCCTTCGTCAATTCCATCGTGCGCTACCCGTACCGGAACGGTGACCTCGTGGCCACCGGTGGGCCCGAGGTCGTGGTGCCGACGCTGACCGCCGCCGTCGGCGCGCATTCCTCGCGCACGCTGGTGTTCTCCGCGGACGGCAAGACGATGTACCTCTCCATCGGCTCGGCCACCAACGTCGCCGACGGCATGCCGCCCGAGCCGCCCGAACCGATGGCGCAATGGGAGGCGAAGCAGGGCATGGGCGCGGCCTGGGGTGGCGAGCTGGACCACGCACTCGTCATCGCCTTCGACCCGGATGGCCGCAACAAGCGCAGCTTCGCGACCGGCCTGCGCAACTGCGTGGGCATGTACCTGCATCCGCGCAGCGGCGACCTGTTCTGCAGCGTCAACGAGCGCGACCTGCTCGGCGACAACCTGCCGCCCGACTACCTGACCCGCGTGAAGCCCGGCGCCTTCTACGGCTGGCCCTGGTACTACATCGGCGCCAACGAGGACCCGCGGTTGAAGGGCCAGCGCCCTGACCTGAAGGACAAGGTGACGGCGCCCGACCTGCTGATCAACGCCCACTCCGCGCCGCTCGGCATGGTGATGTACGCCGCCCCGGCCGGCGCCCGCGCCGCCTTTGCGCCGGCCTATGACGGCGACATGTTCCTGGCGCTGCACGGCTCCTGGAACCGCCACACCCGCACCGGCTCCAAGGTCGTGCGCGTGTTCATGAAGGGCGGCGTGCCCACCGGCCGCTACCAGGACTTCGTCACCGGCTTCGTCGCCAGCGACAAGGAGGTCTGGGGCCGCCCCAGCGCCGTCATCGTGCAGGACGACGGCTCGCTGCTGGTGGACGACGACGTGACGGGCGAGATCTGGCGCATCGCGCCGCGGTGAAGCGGCCGTGCTGCGCTGAGCCGCCCGTTCACGCCCGGGCGTGGATGTTCTCGCCCGGCAGTGCCAGCTTGTTGTTGCCCCAGCACTGCTCGTACTTCCAGCCCGTCAGCTCCTCGGCGACGGCGCGGGCCTCGGCAGGGGCGTCGGCTATCCGGCCGCCGGCCTTGATGCGGGCGATTTCCTGCAGCAGCACCGCGTGGTTCTTGCGGTCCAGCTTCATCTGCGTCGTGTAGTAGATGCCGCCCGCAGCCAACGCGATGACGCCCAGGCTGAAGATGCCGATGATGGCGTTGACCGCCGTGTCCGGCTGCGTGGCCTGGCCCGACAGGAAGCCGAACTGCCCCAGGATCCAGCCCATGGCGAAGACGACGATGGAGCGGGTGATCTTGCCGGCGAAGGTCATCGCGCCGGCGTAGATGCCCTCACGTCGCCGGCCGGTCAGCACCTCGTCGACATCGGCCAGGAAGGTGTAGACCGTCCAGGGGATGTAGTACACGCCGCCGGTGCCGATGCCGAACACGGCCGTGACGGCGAACAGCGCGATGGTGGTGGTCTGCCTGGACCAGCCCAGGTAGAACAGTGCGGTGTAGGCCAGCACGCTGCCGCAGACGACGAGCAACGCGATCCGGTAGGGCCGCGCGAAACCGAACTTGATGCACAGGCCGATGAACAGCATTGTCGAGATCAGCTGCATCACCGAGCTGAAACTGTTCAGATAACCCACGACCGATTTGTCCTGCCCCATGCAGAAGACGATGAAGTAGGTGAATATCGAGGCGAACAGCCATTCCGCGCCAAACCCGAGCAGATACATGCCGAGGTGCTTGCGGAAAATCTTCAGGTGAAAGGTGGACATCATGTCCGCGGCCAGTTTCTTCAGTGCCTGGCCCAGGCCGCCCGCGCGTTCCTGCACCACCTCTTCGACCGGCCGCTCCCATGAATAGAAATAGAGCGCCGTCATCGCGCCGCACATGATTAGCGCGTAGATGATGCCGGTCAGCAGGAAGGGCGTGGCCGACTCCTTGCTGTAGATCAGGAAGAGCTGCGCCGGGATGAAGGCGGCCAGGAAGTTGGCGCCCTTGCCGAACATGGCCTTCGCGCCGGTCAGCTTGGAGCGGACGGCGAAGTCGGTCGTCATCTCCGTCGCCAGGGTTTCATAAGGCACCATGATCGAGGTATAGACCAGCTCGAACAGGGCATACATGCCGAGGTAATACCAGAAGCCGAAACCCTCGATCCACATCAGCGGATAGAGCAGCACGAGCGGAATGCCGGTGAGAATGAAAAATCGCCGGCGCCCGAACTTCCGCCCGAGGCGCGTGTTGTAGAAGTTGTCGCTGATATACCCCATGACGGGGTTGCTGATGGCGTCAAGGATGCTGGCGACGGAGAAGATCGTGGCCGCCTCGACCACCGTCAGGCCGCAGAACGTGGTGTAGAAATACAGCAGCCAGGCGCCGGCGATGGCCAGCGCACCGCTGCCCAGCAGGTTGGCACTGCCGTAGCTCAGCGTGTGCTTGATCGAGATGGTTCTGCTCATCACTTGCCGCCTCATGTTCTAGTGAACTGCCGTTCCATTTTTTGTGGCCTGGCGTTCCAGCGGTCAAGTATCCCATGTCCGATCCTCGGCGAACCTGCCGTGAACCCTTGGCGGCCCGGCGACCGGCGCTCAGCGACCCTCTCTCAATTCGCGCACGGTGGCCTTCAGCCTGCCCATGGCGATGGGCTTGTCGAGGTGGGCGTTGAAGCCGGCGGTGAGCGCGCGTTGCACATCCTGCGGGCGGCCGTAGCCGGTCAGGGCGATGGCCGGCACGCTGGCCGTCTCGGGGCGGCGACGCAGCTCGGCGATCAACTGGTAGCCGTCCATTTCGGGCATGCCGACGTCCGACAGGATCAGGTCGATGGCCGGCGCCGCACGCGCCTGCCGCAGCGCCTCGCGGGCGCCGAGGGCGGGAATCACGACGGCGCCCTCCAGCCGCAGCAGCTGGCCGAACGATTCGAGCGTGTCCGACGAATCG
Organism: Rubrivivax sp.; assembly: GCA_004211235.1. Next base: position 642 of record SEEY01000051.1, on the reverse strand, counting down.
TCGACGTACAGGATGCGCAGCCCCTGCAGCGAGGCCGACTCTTCAAGCGCATCGAAGGCGCCGAAATCGGTGCGAATGTGCGTCGGCAATCTCAGCGTGAAAGTGGCGCCAAGCCCCGGGCCTTCGGAGGCGTCATCGAGGTGGCCTCCGTGCAGGCTGACGATGTCGCGCGCCAGTGCCAGGCCGATGCCCATGCCGCCGTCGCCGGGTGAGGGCTGCAGTCCGCCCTGCTTGTAGAGCTCGAACACTTCTGTCAGGTACTGGCTGGCAATGCCGCGGCCGGTGTCCGAGACCGTCAGCACCGCGTCGTCGCCGTCGCGCAGCGTGCGCACCTGGATGCTGCCCCCGGCGCCCGTGAACTTGACCGCGTTGGTGAGCAGGTTCATCGCCACCTGCTCGATGCGGACCGGGTCGGCGTGGATCAGCAGCGCCTCGGGCGCCAGGTCGATGCCGAAGGCGATGCCCTTGGCCTTGCACTGCTCGCGCGCCCAGGCCAGGCTGCCGATGATCGTCTCCTCCAGGTAGATCGCCGAGGCGTTGATCTTGAGCTTGCCCATGCGCGAGCGGGAGATGTCCATCAGGTCATCGATGATGCGGGCCTGGCTGCGCACACAGCTCTGGATGGTGCGGCCGATCTTGATG
>SEEY01000636.1 GCA_004211235.1 Rubrivivax sp. | reverse complement strand
GCGCGCCGCTGTTGGCGGCGCCGCGGTCGTGTGCGGTTCAGGGCCTCTTCTTTGGTGACTTTCTTCTGGCCCCGCAGAAGAAAGTTACCCCGCCGCCGGGCGGGACTCCCGGCAATGCACCGAGCACGCGCGATCTACACAAAGGCAACCGCCTTTCAACTCCCTCCACCTAGATGCGCATCATCAAAAAAGTAGTCCCGCACCGATGCAGGCTTCGTCTTGATCGCCCCCACCCGATGCATGAAGTCCGCCAACGCAAACGTGTTCTCCGGCGTCAACTTGAACTCCACCTCCGGATTGCGAATGATCTTCAGCAGCAACGCCCGGTCCACCTTGCTCTTGTTCGTGCGCAGATAGATGTCCGCCGCCTTCTCGGGATCAGCCTTTACCAACCGCGCCGCCTCGGCCAAAGCGTCCACAAACGCGCGATACGTCTTCGGGTTCTCCTTGCGGAACTTCTCCGTGGCGTACAGCACCGTGGCCGACGCCGGCCCGCCCAGTACGTCATAACTCCTCAACACCACGTGCGCCGCCGGGTTGCCCGCCAGCACCTGGTCTTGAAATGGCGGGTTGCCGAAGTGCGCGTTGACCTCGGTGCCACCCTTCACCAGCGCTGCTGTGGCCTCCGGGTGAGGCAAGGCCAGCTGCAAGCGGTCCAGCCGGTTGAACTGGGCATCGCCCCACAGCTTGGCCGACGCCAGTTGCAGGATGCGCGACTGCACCGACACGCCGGCAGCGGGCGTGGCGATGCGGTCCTTGTCGCTGAAATCGGCAATCGTCTTCACCGCCGGATTCGTGCTGATGAGGTAGTAGGGAAAGTTGCCGAGCGAGGCCACGCCGCGCACGTTCTGCCTGCCCGCGGTGCGGTCCCAGATCGTCAGCAGCGGGCCGATGCCGGCACCGGCGATGTCGATGCCGCCGGACAGCAGCGCCTCGTTGACGGCGGGGCCGCCGGACAGTTCGATGAACTCCACCTGCACGTCCGGCAGGCCTTGCGCCTTGCCATGCTTCTGGATGAGCTGCTGGTCCTTGGCCACGTCCAGCAGCAGGTAGACGACACCGAACTGTTCGGCAATGCGGATGCGGCCTTCGGCTTGCGCGACAGATGGCAATGCGGGCAGGGCGGCAACGAGGCCGGTGACCGCCAGGCGGCGCAGGGTCTTTGTGAATGTCATGGCGGGGTCAGAAGGGGCGGCTGCCCTCGATGGTGGTCCGGTGCAGGCGGCGGCGCAGGTGGGCGGGGCAGCCGTCGGCGAGGTGCAGCACGGAGCGGTTGTCCCAGAACACCATGTCGTGCGGCTGCCAGCGGTGGCGGTACTGCAGAGCGGGCGCCGCGGCGTAGCTGAAGAGTTCGGCCAGCAGCGCACGGCTCTCGTCATCGGGCAGGCCGACGATGCGCGTCGTGAAGTGCTCGCTGACGAACAGGCCGAGCCGCCCGGTCTCCGGGTGGGTGCGCACCACCGGCTGCACCACCGGCTTGACCTGCGCGATCTGCTCGTCGCTGAGCTTGGGCCGCCAGGGGCTGCGCTCCCGCAGCTCCTCGTACTTGGCCAGGTAGGAATGTTCCGCCTTCAGCCCGCGCACGCGCTGCTTCAGCTCCGCGGGCAGCGAGACCCAGGCCGCATGCTGGTCGGCGAACAAGGTGTCGCCGCCTTCGCTGGGCAGCTCCTGCGCCAGCAGCATGGAGCCCAGGCTCGGCGTTTCCTTGTACGAGAGGTCGGAATGCCAGAAGTGGCCGGCATCGCCCAGGCCCACCGCCTCGCCGTTCTCGACGATGTTGGAGACGACCAGGATCTCCGGGTGGCCTGCCAGGTGGAACTGGTGCAGCACGTGGATCTGCAGCGGCCCGAAGCGGCGGCTGAATTCCACCTGCTGCTCGGGCGTGATGCGCTGGTTGCGGAACACCAGCACGTGGTGATCCAAGTGCGCACGGTGGATGCGCCTGAACGTGTCGTCCGCTAGGGGGCGGCTCAGGTCCAGGCCGATCACCTCGGCGGCAAAGCTGCCCGGCAGCGGCCGGATCTCGACCGCCGTGGCGGCAGCGCTGGCGTTGCGGGTGGAGGGTTGTTCCTCGAAAACGGTGGTGCTCATGTCGGCCTTCATGCGAAAACCGAGCAAGGCTAGGACCGGGCGCTTCTACATCAAAGGAAGCAAATCAAGGACAGGTATTCGTTTTGCGAACAAGCGCCGCCGCGCCTCAGCGCCGCCGCTTCAGGCTGCGTTGCCAGACAGCACCTGCTTCAGCGGCGCACCGCTGAGCGTCTCGTGGCCGAGCAGCATCTCCGTCAGCGCGTCCAGCCGGTCGCGCTTTTCTTCCAGCACGCGGCGGCATTCGGCCTGCGCGCTTTCCAGCAGCGCGCGGGCTTCGTCCAGCAGCGACTTCTGCACATCCGGGCCGATCAACTCCTTGGGCACGCCGGCCATGCTGAGCAGGCCGAAGGTCTTGCCGAAGCCCAGCGAGCCGATCATGTTCGTGGCCAGTTCGGAGGCGCGCTTCAGGTCGTCCGCCGCGCCCGAAGACGCATTGCCGAAGGCCATCATCTCGGCCTCGCGGCCGGCCAGCATCATGGCCAGGCGGGAGCGCAGCTCGCGCTCACCGTAGAGCGGTTCCTCGTTGACGCGGGTCACGTAGGTCACGCCGAGCGCCGGGCCGCGCGGCTCGATGCTGACGCGCTCCACGCTGCCGGCCTCCAGCACATGCGCCACCAGGGCATGGCCACTTTCGTGGAAGGCGATGCGGCGCAGCGTCTCCGCT
>SEEY01000050.1 GCA_004211235.1 Rubrivivax sp. | reverse complement strand
AGCCGGCGGATGTGCCCGCCGACCCGGCGGGCGGCCTGCGCTGGGTGGAGATCGCACTCGCCAAGCCGGTGAAGACCAAACCCGCCGTCACCTGGTGGGTGGAACTGGCCTGCACGCGTGGCAGCTGCGACTGGCCGATGACCCAGGCCATCGATGACACCGGCCCGGAGAGCGTGCGCCTGCGCCGCAGCCTGCCCGGCCCGCCGTTCCGGCCGCTGGCCGTGCGCGCGCGCCGCGGCGTGAATGCCGTGGTGCCTTGCGGCCGCCTGCACCTGCTGGGCACGCCGCGCAGCGATGACCTGCGCCCGGCCGTCGTGCCGCTGCTGGCCGGCAACGGCGCGCCGCAGGTGGCCGGCGGCGTCACCCCCTCGGCCTCCACCGGCACCGTCACGCTGACGCCCACCCTCGCCGCCACTGCAGCGCGCGGCGAGATTGCCGGCGATGCGCTGCAGCTGCGGCTGCGCCTGCACACGGCCGGGCAGGTGACCATCAACGCTGCCACCGTCTACTACCAGAAGCCATGACCACCGATGCCAACACACAGTTTCGCGACGGCATGCGTGTGGTGCCGGCCCACCTCACGCACCTGCAGCAGACGCTCGCCCAGGCGGTGCAGGACCTGCGCACCGCGCTCGGCCTGGGGCGCATCGCCTGGGGGCTGCGGCTGACGGTGGGCGAGGGGGGCGTCACGCTGTCGCCGGGCGTCGCCTTTACGGCCGCCGGCATCCGGCTGGAGTTGGTGGCCGAGCTGCTGCTGACCTTGCCCGAGGGCGGCGCGCCGTGGTCGGTGGTGCTGTCCGGCGAGAACACCGACGAACCCGCGCTGCGCCTGGACGAGCAGCCGACGTTGGTGCGCACGCAGACGCTGGTGCGGCTGCAGGGCGTGGAGCTGGCAGTGCCGCCGGACGCCATCGCCATCGGTCGCATCGAAGCGGGTGAGGGCGGCCTCACGGTGACGCAGGCGTCGACTCTCTGGCTCGTGCCCGCCGGCCATGGCCACAGCGGCGAGTTCTACCAGGACGATGCCGGCCGCTGGCGTTTCGACGGCAGCGGCAGCACCGGCGCGGCAGGCCCCGCCGGCCCGCCCGGGCCTCCCGGAACGGACGGTGCCGCCGGCTCGCCAGGGGAGGCCGGTCCGCCCGGCGCACCCGGCGCCGATGGCGCGGCTGGGGAACGAGGTTTGACCGGTGACGCAGGCCCGCCTGGCCCTGCAGGCGAAGCGGGTCCACCCGGTCCTGCGGGTGAAGCCGGACTGCCTGGCCCGGCGGGTGACGCCGGCCCGCAAGGCCCGGCAGGTGAAGCCGGGCCCCCTGGGCCAGCGGGTGAAGCAGGCCAGCCCGGTCCGGCAGGTGAAGCGGGGCCCCCCGGTCCGGCCGGGGAAGCGGGGCCGCCCGGTCCAGCCGGTGAGCCCGGTCCGGCAGGCCCGGCCGGACCAACCGGCCCTGCAGGTGAAACCGGCCCGGCCGGCCCGCCTGGCCCGGCCGGCGAAGCTGGGTCGCCCGGCCCGGCAGGGGAAGCCGGACCGGCTGGCGCGGCTGGCCCGGTGGGCGAGGCGGGTCAAGCGGGTGCCCCGGGGGTGCCCGGCCCCTCCGGTCCGCCCGGCCCGGCGGGCGAGGTCGGTCCTGCGGGTGCCACCGGCGCCAGCGGCCCACCGGGCCCGGTCGGCGCACCGGGCCCCGCCGGCCCTGACGGTCCCGCGGGCCCGGTCGGTCCGGCCGGAGCGGCTGGCAAGGCGGGCGTCAGGGGCCCGGCCGGCGAAGCGGGTGCGGCCGGTCCGGCGGGTCCGGCGGGCGACCCTGGCGCAACCGGCCCGCGCGGCCCGGCCGGTCCCGGCCTGGACCCGAAGCTTGGCCGGCTGACCCAGTTCGTGCCCGCCGAGTCCGCGGTCAGCATCGCCAGCGTCTTTGCGATCTTCCAGGAGCGGGGCCTGCAGCTCACCTTCTCGGTGAACCTCGACCCCAACAACGTCAAGCTGAACGGCGCCACCTTGGTCGAGGCGTGGGCCATTTCCGGCAACGGCAGCAGCCGGCTCGTCTCCGGCGTGGCCGACGTATCCGCCAACGTGCTGCGCTGGCGGGCCGACGGCAACGGCGCCGAGGCCCTCAAGACCATGCTGGCCAACGGCGGTTCAGTGCGGCTGCGCGTCGACGGCGACCGCCTGCAGGACGTCGACAAGCGCCCGGTGGCCTGCACGCTGGTGGCGCTGAATTTCCCCGCGCTGCTGGTGCCGGCCGGCGGCCAATTGCACCTGCGCTGGCTGGTCCAGGGTTGAGAGGGTGAGAGGAAATCCGACATGCCCGCTTTGACTTCCCAAAACTCCCCGCTCGTCGTTGCAAATGCTCGCCGTAGCCTGAGCTACGGCTGTGCTTTGCGCCTAGCTCGGGGTGCCTTGGGAAGCCCCCTCGGCCACGCCGGATTCCCTCTCACCCTCAGAGCCTCAAGAATAGGAGATCCGCCATGCCTGATCCCGAAGAAGGCGAAAGCGAAGCCAGCGGCGCGCAGCAGCGCCAGGCCTGGTTCCTCGGGCAGCGGGCTGTCGTCATGACGCCCAAGGACCCGGCCCAGGACGTGGAGGACGAGATCGATCTGCCCGACCCCGTGGACCCGTCCGAACAACTGCCCGGCCCGCCGCCGTCGCTGGCCGACCAGATGCGCGAGTACCGCCTGCGCCTGCAGGACGCGGCCGACGCCGGCTGATTGCCCATGGCTGCCGATCCCGCTGCCGCCAGCCCCGTCCCGTCTGTCTGGACGGCCGTCGGCCCGTCGGTCATGCTCAATGGCCAGGCGTTCACGCGACCGGCGGTCTCGGGCCGCGTGCCGTCGCTGGCGCTGTCGCGCTATGCCGACGTGGTCTATGCGGCCACCAGCAACGGCGGCGTCTGGCGCAGCGATGACGGCGGGCTGGCCTGGCGGGCGCTGATGGACCCGCGTGACGAAGACCCGACGACCCTGAACGGCCGTGCCGACAGCCTGGCCTGTGGCGCGGTGGCCATCCACCCCGACCATCCCGAGCGCGTGTTCGTCGGCACCGGCGAGGCCTTCGGCGCGCTCGACAGCTTTCTCGGCGTCGGCCCGCTGGTGTCGCAGGACGGCGGCCGGAACTGGGGCCACGAAGACGTGGTCGGTACGGCGCTGACCGGCCGTGGCTTCTTCGCGCTCGCGGTGGACCCGTCGGACCCGCAGCGCGTGGCCGGCGCCACGCGCGCCGGCCTCTACCTGCGCCGACCCAAGCTGGGCGGCGGCTTCGAGTGGGCGCAGCAGGTGCTGACCGGTGTGGCCGGTTCGCCGGTGCGCAGCATCAGCAGCGTGGTCTGCACGCGCGGCGTGTTCTTCGCAGCGGTGCGCGATGGCGGCGCGGGCCGGCCATCGGTGGTGCTGCGCTCCAACGACCACGGCGCCACGTGGCGTGTCGTCGGCACGGGCTTTCCGGCCGCGGCGGGCCGCATCACGCTGGCGGTGCACCCCGACCGCACGGATACCGTCTATGCCGTCACGCAGAACGGCAGATTGCTGCGGCTGCGCACCGATGCCGCCGGCAACGGCGCCTGGCGCAACGTCGCGTGGACGCCGGTGCCGGCGCAGGCCGGCGTCTTCGTCGGCACGCAGGGCTGGTACGACCTGGCGTTGACGGTCGATCCGTCCGACGTGGACACCGTGTTCTGCGGCGGCAGCACGCTGAAGGTCACCATCGCGGGCCAGCCGCGGGGTGCGGGCAGCGCGACGACCGATATCTGGTCGTCCCACATCTGGCGCGTGCGCGTGCGCCGCGTCGGCGGCGCGCTGACGGCGCAGCCGCTCTACATCGGCGCCACCATCCATGCCGACGTGCATGCGCTGGCCTTTCCGCGCGGGCTGCCAGGCCAGCTCTGGGTGGGCTGCGATGGCGGGGTCTTCCACACCGACACCGCGCAGGCCCCGGCGCCCGTGTTCCGCTCGCTCAACAGCGGGCTGGCCACGGCGCTGATCAACGACCTGGCGCTGCACCCCACGCAGCCGGCGGTGATCTTTGCCGCCACGCAGGACAACGGCGGCCAGCGTGCCATCGGCGACGAGGCCTGGCAGCTGACGACCGAAGGCGACGCGGGTGCCGCGGTGGTCGACTGGAACGACCCCTACCGGGTGCTGATGACCTACACGAAGCGCACCGTGAAGCGCTGCACCGATGGCGGCAACGGGCCGACGAGCTGGCACAACGTGAGCGTGCCGGCGCTTGCCGGCGACAAGGTGCTGTTCTACGCGCCGCTGGCCATTGCACCGCCTTCGGCCACGGCGGCGCATGCGTCGCGGGTGGCCTTCGGTACGCAGCGCCTCTGGCTGTCGGACAACTTAGGCAGCCCCAACCTGCCGCCCGCGGCCACCGACCCCGGGGACTGGGCCCCGCTGCCCACCGCCGGCACCGCCGCGCTGCCCAACGAGATCAGCGCCATCGCGTTCTCGGCCTTCGACATCGTCTATGCGGGCACGGTCGGCGGCGGCGTCTACCGCTATGTGCAGGCGGTCAACCCGGGACCCTGGGTGCGCACGCAGATCGACACCGTGGGCGCGATGCTGCCCCTCGCCGCGCCGATCACCGATATCGAGCCCGACCCCGCCGACGCCAGCGGCAACAGCATCTACGTGACGCTCGGCGGCAATGGCGACCGGCGCCATGTCTGGCATTTCGACAACGCCAACTGGACCGACCGCTCCGGCCCCGTCGGCCCGACCGGCCTGCTGGACGTGCAGGCCAGTGCCATCGTCTGCGACCCCGACAACACCACGCATCTCTACCTGGCCACCGACGTCGGCGTCTGGCGCAGCCTGGACAGCGGGGCGACGTGGCGGCCCTGGGGCGAGGGCCTGCCCGAGGCCGCCGCGGTGGACATCGTCATCCACCGCCCAAGCCGGCTGATCCGCGTCGCCACGCATGGCCGCGGCTCGTTCATGCGGCTGCTGGGGGCGCCTGGCGCCGCAGCGCCCGTGACGATGGCGCCGGTGCAGCTGCTGGTGCGCGAGCACTACCTCGACCTCGGCCTGGGCCCGGCCGTGCACGGCCTGCCGGACCCGACGCAGCGCGGTGTCATGCTGGCGCCGGGCGTGAGCCCCGACGTGCGCTGCGACGCGCCCGACGCGCAGGGCGCCTACCGCTTCAGCGCCGACCACCAGCCCACGCTGGTCGACTTCCTGGCCCTGTCGCAGGACGACAGCGCCCATGTGCCGACCGCGCAGCAGCCGCTGGTCACGCGCGTGCAGGTGCTGGTGCACAACAACGGCGCGCGCTGGGCTCACGACGTGCAGGTGGCCGTGCTCATCGCCGAAGGCCGGCATGGCGCCCTGCCGCCGCTGCCGGCCGGCTGGGCGGCGCAGCTGCGGCGCGGCCAGCCGGTGGCCGCGGGCGGCTGGCGCACGGTGGGCTTCAGCACCGTGTCCGACCTGCGCCCCGGCCATCCGCAGGTGGCAACGGTGGCGCTGCCGTCCACGCTGCTGCCGGCGCCCGGCGCGCTGGTGGGGCACGCGGCGCACACGCTCTTCATCGCCGTGCACCATGCCGACGACCCGCTGCTGAGCGACGAGAGCGACGCCAGCGCCGCCGCCGACGCGCTGCGCCAGGTGGCGCTGCGCCACATCACCGTTGAGGCACTGGTGCCGGTGGCGGCCAGCGGCCCGACCGTCTCGCCCGGCCGCTTCCTGCCCATCGGCCCGGCGCCCATGCTCAATGGCCTGGCGCAGGGCGGCCCGCCGGTGGCCGGCCGCACGCCCGGTGTGGCCGTATCCCGGCATGGCGAAATCGTCTACATCGGCACCGCCAACGGCGGCGTCTGGCGCAGCGGCGATGCCGGCCAGAGCTGGCGCTCCTGCATGGAGGCGCTGGATCTGGACCCGGCGGCACTGCAGAGCACCACGCTCGCCTGCCCGGCGGTGGCCATCCACCCCGACCACCCCGAACGCGTCTTCGTCGGCACCGGCGAGCCATTCAACAACCTGGACGCCTATTTCGGCGTCGGCATGCTGGTGTCGCTCGACAGCGGCCGCAACTGGCTGCGCGAGGCCACCGTGGCCACCGGCCCGGTGTTGGCACCAACCGTCATCCCGCCGGCCGCCGCGCTGCAGGCCGGCGCGGTGCTGCAGGGCGCCGGCTGTTACGGCGTGGTCGTGGACCCCGGCTCGCCCGAGCGCGCGCTGGCTGCCACGTCGGCCGGCGCTTTCCTGCGCGAGCCTGACGGGGAGGGCGGTTTCCGCTGGCGGCGGATGTGGCTGGCCACGGCGGTGGCCGGCGGCACCGATCCGACGTTCATCGCTGGCCAGCCGGTGTTCATGCCACTGGCGCCGCTGCCCGGCGCGGCGATGGCCGGCGCGCGCTGCACCATCGCCACCAAGGAAGACGATCCCAGCGTCCTCTACCTGATCCGTCGGGACGGCGCCGCCTTCCGCTGGGACGCCGGCCCCGCGCGCTGGGGCACGGTCGGCCCGATGCCCAGCGACCTGCAGGGCCACACCTGGATCGGAACGCAAGGCTGGTACGACCTGGCGCTCGCCGTCGACCCCGGCAACGTCAACGCCATCGCGCTGGGCGGCAGCACGGTCAAGGCCGACGCCGATGTGCTCGCACCCGGTACCGGCGGCAACTGGTTCTCGTCGATCTGGGCCTGCACCGTCGTGCCGAACGGCACCAACTGGACGCTCGCCGCCACCTACATCGGCGCGCGCGCCCATGCCGACGTGCACCGCCTTGTCTTCACGCCGGGCGACCGCAGCCAGCTCTGGACCGGCAACGACGGCGGCCTGTTCCGCTGCGACGGCTGGGACCAGCCCGGCGCGCGCTTCGTCGCTCTGAACCGCGGGCTCAACACCTTGTCCGGCAACAGCGTCGACTCCCACCCCACCGAGCCGGCGCTGCTGCTGCTGTCGACGCAGGACAACGGTGCCGCGCTCGGCCTGGGCACGCCCGGCTGGCGCATGGTGCTGCAGGGCGACAGCGGCTCGGCGGTATGGCACTGGGGCGATGTGCTCAACGGCGTGGCGCCGCGCGTCATCATCAGCTACACCAACTGCGAGCTGTACCGCTACGCGGCCAGCGGCACGGGCCCGGTGCGGCGCATCGACGTGAACGACGCGTCGGGCAATTTCCGCTTCTACTCGCCGATGGTGGGCTCGCCGCCCGAGACCAGTCTCGCGCTCGCCGCGCGCGCCGACCGCGTGGCCATCGGCGGCACGCGGCTGTGGCTGACCGACGCCTTCGGCGGCGCGCCGGCGCCCAATCTGGGCGACTGGGCCTCGCTGCCGGCCAACGCCCCCGCCGATGCGCTTCCAGCCGGCCAGATCATCACGTCGCTGCTGTTCCTGGCCCACGACCGCATCGTGGCCGGCACCACGCGCGGGGAGTGCTTTCTGTACGAGCGCAACGGCGGTGTCTGGCGCGGCCCGCAGCGGCTGGCGCAAGGGGCATGGCCGCTGCCTGTGCCCGCGGCGGCCACCGGCCTGCCGGCGCCCACCGTCACCGGCCTGTGCCGCGACCCCGCGGGCAGCGCCACCACCTTCTACGCCTGCGTCGGCGGCACGGCGGCGCGCCGGCGCGTGTGGCGTTGCGGCTTCACGCTGGACGGCGCCGGCAACGTCACGGCCACCACCTGGACGCTGCGCGCCGGCGACGCGACGCACCGGCTGCTGGACATCAACCACAACGCCATCGCCACCGTGGCCGGCGATCTCTACGTGGCCGCGGACATCGGCCTGTGGCGCAGCACCGACCTGGGCGCCACCTGGAACCCGGCGAGCGACGGCCTGCCCGATGCGCCGCTGCTCGACCTCGAAGCGCTGCCTGGCAACACGCTGCGCGTGTCCACACACGGCCGCGGCACCTACGAACGCCAGCTGCCGCCCGGCCCGGTGCCGCGCGTGCGCCTGCTGGTGCGCGACACGCTGCTCGACCGCGGCCTGGTCGCGACCACCTATGCCGGCCGGCGCGACCATCTCGGCAACGCCGTGGCCGTTGCGGCCAGCCCGGACATCGTCGTCGACGCGCCGGTGGCCGGCGCCTATCAGTCGTCACCCAACCTGGGCCTGAACCATGTCGGCTTCGCGGCGCTGGCGGATCGCAGCGCGCAGGTGGCCACGCACGCGTCGGGCGTGCTCAACCGGGTTCACGTGCAGGTGCAGAACACCGGCGCCGAGGCCTGCAGCGGCGCCATCGTGCTGCTGCTGCTCGCCGAGGCCGCTGCCGGCAGCCCGCCGCCGCTGCCGGCCGACTTCGCGGGTGCGCTGCGGGCCGGGCTGCCCATCGCGGGCGGCGGCTGGACGACCGTCGGCCTGCGCCGCCTCGGGCCGCTGGACGCGCGGGAACCTGTCATCGCGTCTTTTGACCTGCACTCGACGCTGCTGCCCACGCCCGCGGCCCTGGCCGGCCATGCGAGCTGGTTCCTGCTGGCGCTGGTGTCGCACGAGTTCGACCCCTTCGCCGACGTTGCGCTGCCGGTGCAGGCGCTGGGCGACGCGCAGCGCCAGGCCGCGCTGCGCGCCATCACCGTCGTGCCGCTGGCCGGCGACCCGCCCGTGGACCAGTTGCCGCCGCGTGCGCTGCCCACGGCGTTGCCGCTCGCCGTGGCGATGGCCTGCGACCGCCGGCTGACCGACATGCTGCGCGATGCCGACATCCGCGGCGTGTCGGGCGACGCGTTGCGGGATGTCGACCGTGCGCTGCAGGCGCTGCTGCGCGGTGCGCAACGCCATCTGCGCGGCGGCGCGCCGCTGCTGGCCGCGGGCCCGGGTGCCACGATCAGCCGCATGGCCGCGCTGGGTGCCATGGGCTTCGACCTGCCGGAGTGGGCCGACTACCTGGAGCCCGGCCCGGGCTGGCTGCGCGATGCCTTGCGCCGCGGCAGTGCCGACGCGGATGTCTCGGTCACGGTGGCCGATGCGCTGACCGTCATCAGCCGCACCGCGCAGTTCGCGCTGGCCGATGCCGAAATTGCCGGCAACGCTGATCGCATGCAGGAAGTGCGCGCTTTCTGCGCCGGCCTGGCCTGCGGCGTGGCGACGGACTGGATCATCGGCCCCGTGCTGCGTGGCGCGGCGGCGGCGCGCGGGCCGGCCGATACGCCGTCGGTCGACCGCATGATTGCCGAGACCTGGGTCAGCCGCGTGCTGCTGGACCGCGTGCCCGAGACCGACGCCTTCCTGGAATGGGTGCCCGACGAGATGCCCGCCGCGCTGCGCCGCGCCTTCGTCAAGGCCGTGCGTGAGGTGGCCACCGACGCGATGCGCGCCCTGCGCCTGGACACCACGCCCGACCACGCACCGACGCTGTCCGAGGATGAGTTCGACGAAGGCTACGGCTTGATGACCAAGGTGCTGCACCAGCAGCACTGGGGCATGGGCATCTGGTTCCTCGTGCTGGCGCCGGTGTTCCTGGCGCCGTCGCTGGGCGTGCTGTTTGCGCGCCTGGGCGATCACAGCGGCCGGCTGCTGAAGATCAGCGACGACAGCAAGGGCCCCGACGAACCCGAGAACGACAGCGACGAAAAGAGCTGGTTCCAGGCCGCCAACTTCCTGCTCGGCGCCGGCGCGCCCATGCCCTTCGCGTACGGCCTGGCGCTGTGGGCCATGGTGCCGCGGCGCGACGCCGATTTCGTGCAGTTCACGGTGGCCGGCGGGCTGCGCGTCGTCTTCACCGCCGTGGCCGCGGCGACGATGTCGGCCAACGCGGGCATCCGCTGGGGTGTGCTGTTCACGCCCTGGATCGCCACCGACCTCTACTTCCTCGCGCGCAGCATCGCGCACTACGCCAAGGGCCGGCCGGGTTCGGGGTTGATGTATCTGATGCAGACGCTGCCGCTGATGGGCCTGGCCATCGGCTGGCTGTTCTGCCTGCTGATCCGCAAGGCCAACCTGCGCAGCAACGGTGCCTTCTGGGGTCTGTGGGCGCTGTTCACCGGGCTGTTGATGGGCGGCGCCGCGTTCATGGCCTGGCGGCTCTCGGCGGGCGGCGGGCTGATTGCCATGCTGCGCGACCGGCGCGACCCCGTGTTGACGCTCGACGCCTTCAGCGGCGCCGACCTGCGCCTGCTGCCGCCGGCCCGTGCGCTGGTCTACCCGGACCACCAGCTCTGGCAGCAGTCGGCCGGCCTCGCCGGCCAGCGTTTCCCGGCCGGCATGAGGCCGCTGCTCAAGCTCTGGCATGGCGACGCCGGCTGGCAGATCCGGCCGGCCGCCGGCCAGGTCGAGTTCCGCCAGAACGCCGGCGTGCCCATCACCGTCGCGCTGCCCAAGGTGCAGGACGCCGCCGCGCTGCTGGTGCAACTGCAGGGCGCAGTGGCCGGGCTGCAGGGCAGCGTCGTGGCGCCCGCCGGATTTGAGCTGCCCTGGCCCGTGCGGCTGGCCGACCATGGCGATGACCAGCCGACCTGGGCGCTGCACGATCAGCGCGCGCTCGACTGGCGCGACCTGCCGCGCAGCGAGGGCGACGCCTACCGCCTGCGCCACGCGCCGCGCAGCCGCACCGGGGCGCAGGTGGGGGCGCCCGGCGCGGCCTGGTCGCCAGCCGAAGGGCCGTTGAAGCCGGTGCCGGGTTTCGACTCGGTCGATCCGCTCGGCACCGACCTCGACGGCACCGCGCTCGGCCTGGCCGGCAACCTCGCGGCGGTGTTCCAGATGGCACTGGCGCCGGTCTTCGACCCGACCATCAGAGCGAACGCCGTGAACCTGACGGCCGGCCGCGAGGTGTTGCGGCGCTGGAACCTCGACGAGCGGCGCGAAGCCGAATGGCGGCTGCTGGTGGGGCTGGACGCCGGGCCCGAGATCGAGGCGGATCGTTTCGCACCCGGCGCTGGGGCCACCTCCGACGGCACGGCCATCGCGCGCACCGGCGTGCTGCCAGCGTTCGACGCCTGGCGCCGGGTGCTGCGCGACGACCGCATCGACCTGTCGCAGGACATCAGCTCTGCCGCCATGCCGCTGATCCGCCCGCGCGGCGAGGCGCCGCGCCAGGCCACGCATGCCGAACTCTCGGCGACGCTGAAGGCGATGTTCAACTTGCCTTGAGTTGCGTGCCTAGCGGCGCGGCAGAAACCTGCGGCTCAGCACCGGCCCGCCGTCATCGATGCGGACATGGTCCGACGGCTCGAACCCGGAGGCCGCCAAGGCCTGTGCCAGCATGGCCGCCGAGGCGCTGGCCTGCCCGACGCTGGCCTCCGCCTCGGCGCCGAGGAAGGACAGATAGATCGTCTGGCGCGGCAGCAGCGCGGCGAGGTGGCTGCGCCAGGCCTCGCCGAATTCCTGCTCGGCGCGCAGCGGGTCGCCCCGGTAGAAGCGCGCGCCCAGGGCCTGCCAGAACGGCGACTCGCCGGCCGCGTTGCGCAGCCCGGGCAGCTCGGCCACCAGCGTGGCGCCACGGTCGGCGGTGTTGGACTGCGCATGCGCGACGGCGGCGCTCACGAGGTGCCTCCAGGCGTCGGCCTGCCGGCCGGCGTCGAGCGCATCCGACACCTGGAAGTCGCACAGCTCGGCCTGCCCGGTGAGGTCGTTGCCGAGCAGCAGCGTCGTCTGCACGCGGAACAGCTTCAGCTCCTGCGCCGCATGCACGACACGCCCGACATGGAAGTGATAGCGCGGCAGCGTCTGCCCCGCGCCCAGCCCGAGGCGTGGCACCAGGCGCAGCGAGGCCGTGCCGTCGGCCAGCGCCAGTCGCTCGCCGACGGCGGCGGGCGTGATGATCAAGGCGGCTTCGCTCATGCCGCACCTCCTGCAAGCAGTGGCGTGGCCAACAGCCGTTCGCCGGGGCGCGCGCCCAGTCGGAGCGCGTCCGCTTCGCCGAGGACGTCACCGATCTCCGCCAGCACGGCGCCGAAGCCGGCGCGTGACGGCCGCACCAGCAGATGCCAGTGCCGCGGCCCGCGCCCTTCGCCGGCCTGCACCGGCAGCTCACGCGCCTGCCGCACGCTGCGCAGCGAGGCCAGCGGCGCTTCCACGGTGGGGCCGCCGTCGAAGATGTCCACGTAGGCGTCGGCGTCGAAGCCCTCGTCCTGCAGGATGGAGAACGGCAGTTCGCCGACCGGGTGCAGCTGGCCGAGCGCCCACTGCGCGGCCTCGGGCAGCAGCGCGACGTAGACGGGCGAGGGCGGCATCAGCTCGGCGATGCAGGCGCGGCTGCGTCCGCCGATGGCGGCCTCGGCTTCGGGATAGTCCATGCCGAAGAAGCGCCGGCCGACCGCGTCCCAGAACGGGCTCTGGCCCGCCGCGTCGGTCAGGCCCGGGCTTTCCGCGGCGATGCGTTCCGAGAAGCGCGACGCGTTCGCGTGGATGAACAGCAGCCGCGCGCGTGACAGCAGCTGCGCGGCCGGCCCGTGCTCGTAGGCCGGGTCGAGGAAGAAGGAGGTCAGCAGCGTCGTGCCGGTCAGGTCGTGGCACAGGTGCAGCGTGTGCATGCGTTGCGAGACGCCGAGCGCGGTGCTGGCATGGACGACGAATTCATTGCGGTAGCTGTAGAAGCGGTCGAAGAAGCCGGCGCTGGCGGCGATGCCCGAGCAGCCGACGATGCGGCCGTCGTCCTCCAGCACGAAGAGATAGGTCTCCTCGCCGCTGGCGTCGTCAGGGCTGGCGAAGGCCTGCAGCGAGGCGGCGATGCGCGCGCGCAGCTTGGTTTCGTCGTTGGGAAGCGAGCTGATGCCGTCGTGGCTCGCTGCGGCCATGCGCGCGAGGTCCGGCAGGTCGGCGGCTGCCACCGGGCGCAGCAGCAGGTTGTTCATGGATGCTCTCCGTGCGAAGGTGTGACGCCGCGCCAGGCCTGCGCGCGCTGGCTGCGCTCGTCGCGCGGCGTGTGCCCGAAGTGGGCCTTGTAGGCGTTAGAAAAATAGGAGCCCGACGAGAAGCCGCAGGACAGCCCGACCTGCAGGATGGACTGCGAACTCTGCTGCAGCAGCCGCTGTGCGCGGCCCAGCCGCAGGGCCAGGTAGTGGCGCGAGGGCAGCGTGTCCAGGTGCTGCTTGAACAACCGCTCCAGCTGCCGCCGTGACACGCCCACCAGCCGCGCGACCTCCTCGGTCGGCAGCGGCTCGGCGAGGTTGGCTTCCATCAGCGACAGCGCCTCGGCCAGCTTGGGGCTGCCGGCGCCGCGGCGCTCGCTGTAGCCGGCGCGCTGGCGCTCGTCGCGCGGACGCACCGCCCGCAGGCTGAGCGCCTGGATCAGTTCCTGCCCGAGCCGCTCGCCATGGCGCGCCGCCAGCCAGGCGCAGCAGAGGTCGATGCTGGCCGAGCCGCCGGCGCTGGTCAGCCGGTCGGCCGCGGGGCTGATTTCCCACAGGCCCTGCGTCCAGGCGACGCGGGGATGGTCCTCGGCCAGGCCTTCCAGCCAGGGCCAGTCGGCGCAGGCGCGCTGCCCGTCCAGCAGGCCGGCGGCCGCCAGCCAGGCCGCGCCGGTGCCGATGCCGCCCAGCGCCGTGCCCGATGCGGCGCGGCGCTGCAGCCAGTGCAGCAGTTCGAGGTCGGGCTGGGCCGGCTCGGCGGCGATGACGAACAGGGCGAGCCAGTCGCCCTCGCCGCCGGCCGCGGAAGTGGCCTGGGTGGACACGCAGGCACCACCGGCCGACGCGACCTCGCCGCCCTGAGGGCTGAGGCATTCGGTCTGGTAGCCCGCATCCCGCTGCAGCGGGTTCGCGGCGGCGAGCACGTCGACCACGCCGCCGAGCGCCAGCGTCGAGAAGCCCGGCAGCAGCAGCAGACCGACGCGGTGGACGCTCAGGGCTTGCATCGGTCCGATGTTCTCATTGCCAGGCCAGCAGGGCGGGTGGCGCCAGCAGCGCCAGCGCCATCAGCAGGTACAGGCCCTGCAGCGGCAGCAGCCAGCGCAGCCAGGTCGTGTAGGGCACGCCGGACAAGGCGAGCACGCCCACCGTGATGCCCGAGGTGGGGATGATGGCCGTCGTCAGCTCGCCGAACTGGAAGGCCAGGATGGCGGTCTGGCGCGTGATGCCGACCAGGTCGGCCAGCGGCGCCATCAGCGGCATCGTCAGCGCCGCCTGGCCCGTGCCGGAGTGGATGAAGAAGTTGATGACCGACTGGATGGCGAACATCTTCTGCGCAGCGAACACCGGGCTGTCGGAGGCGACCAGCGGCGCCAGCGCATGCAGCAGCGTGTCGATGATCTGGCCGTCGCGCATCAGGATCACCGTGCCCTTGGCCAGCGCGATGACGAGGGCGGTGCCGATCAGGTCCCTGGCACCGTGCAGGAAGGCAGCCATGAACTCGTCCGCCGAGAAGCGCGCCACGGCGGCGACGGCGATGGCCATGACGAGGAAGAGGGCGGCGATCTCCTCGATGTACCAGCCGAAGCGCACGACGCCGACGATCATGCCGACCAGCGTCAGCGCGAACAGCCACAGCACCGCGCGGTGGCGGCCGCTCATGCCGGCGAAGTTGTCGAAGCTGGCCAGGTCGAGCGTCTGCCGGCGCTGCCGGTCCATCTCGTAGGTGGGGCTCAGTTCGGGCCGCCGGCGGATGCGTGCCGCCCACCACTGCAGGAAGGCGATGGTGATGCCCGTGGCGACCGCCCAGCACAGCGCGCGATAGCCCAGGCCCGAGAACAGCGGCACGCCGGCGATGCCCTGCGCCACGCCGACATTGAACGGGTTCAGGAAGGCCGTGGCGAAGCCGACCTGCGAGCCGACGAAAGGGATGGCCACGCCGGTGAGCGTGTCCAGCCGCAGCGCCAGCGCCAGCGGGATGAAGATCAGCACGAAGGGGATGGCCTCCTCCGCCATGCCGAAGGTGGCGCCGCCGAGCGCGAACAGCGTGACGAAGACCGGGATGACGGCCGCCCGCACCAGCGCCGACCGGCTGTGCGCCTTGGCGACGGCCTTGATCATCGAATCGATGGCCTCGGTCTTCTGCAGCACCGCGAAGGCGCCGCCGACGATCAGCACGAAGCCGATGATCAGCGCGGCCTCGACGAAGCCCTTGATCGGCGCCGTCAGCAGCGCCGTGAGGCCCTGCGGGCGGGCGTCGACGACGCGGTAGCTGCCGGCGACGACGACCGACTTGCCGTCCACCATCGCGGTCTCGAAGCGGCCGCCGGGCACCACCCAGGTGGCCAGCGCGATCAGTGCCAGCAGCGAGAACAGCAGCACATAGGTATTGGGCAGGCGCAGTTTCATGGCCGCCTCACATCGACAGCAGCTTGCCGCTGCGATAGGCCTGGGCGCCGGCGATCTTGGCCAGGCGCATGCCGCGGGTGGCGTAGCGGCGCGCACTGCGCGCGAAGCAGCGGCCGGTGACGCGGGCATGCAGCGGCGTGCGCACGTCGGTGAGCGGGTCGATGATCTCCGCCACCAGCTCGCCCGCCTCCACCCAGTCGCCCGGCGCCTTGGCGAACACGACGATGCCGGGCACCGGCGCCGTCACGGGCTCCACGCCTTCCAGCGGCGTGGCCGCGCAGGCGGGCGGCAAGGGCGGCGCGATGCCGTCGACATGGCCGAGGTGCTGCAGGAAGGCGAGCAGCGCCTGGGCATCGCGCGCGGCCAGGTCGTGGCTGACGTCGGCCTCGCCGCGCAGCTCCACCGTGGCGGCCAGGCAGCCGTGGGGATCGATGGGAAAGCGGCCCGCGAAGTGCTCCGCCAGCTCCCACCAGATGCGGCCTGCCGCCTCGTCGGACGGCTCGTCGCCGGAGACCTCGCTGGTCAGCAGCGCCTGCGCGCCGAGGTAGGCGGCGAGCGGCCTGAACGCGTCCGCCTGTGCGGCGCCGGCGTAGAGATGCATGACGGCCTGGTTGTCGCAGTGCAGGTCCAGCACCAGGTCGGCGTCGTGGGCGAGCGTCTGCAGCAGGCGCTTGAGCGCCTCGGTTTCGGTCGCGGGCTGCCAGGCGTCGAGCAGCTCGCGGCTGGCGGCGCGGATGAGGCGGGCGTTGTGCGCGGCATCGGGCCCGAGGCGGCCTTCGATGCGCTGGATCAGCGCCGGCGTCAGGTGACGGAACTGGCGGTTGAAGTTGATGCCGGTGCCGAGGTCGAAGCGGCCCAGCGGCGAGCCTTGCAGGTCCTGCGCGAGGCCGATGGGATTGGCCATCGGCACCAGGACGATCTCGCCGGCGATGGCGCCCGCAGCGTCCAGCGTGGCGAGGCGTTCGATGAGGGCTTGCGCGACGAGCAGCGGTGGCACCTCGTCGGCATGCAGGGCGGCCTGGCAGTAGGCCTTGCGGCCGGAAGTGCCGCGGCCGAAGTGCAGGCTGCGCAGGCGTCGCTGGGTGCCGGCGCTGGCGGCGGGCAGGTCGTGGAACTGGGTGTGCATGGGGAGGGGGTTCAGGGCCGCAGCGGTGCGGTGATCGGTGCGGTGATCGGCGTGACGAGCGGGCGGGCCACGCGCACCGGGCTCACGTCCAGCCGTGCGTTCAGCACGGTGTAGTCCTCGCCGCCGAGCGCGCCGCTGAACCAGCCGACCAGCCCCGGCGCCTTGTGCAGGCGGAACTCGAAGCCGACGTCCGGCGCCGGGTCGCCGGCACGGGGTTGCACGCGATAGGCGAGGCCGCGCACTTCCGGCGCGGGGCCGTCCAGCAGCTGCGCCATGGCCGTGACGATGGTGCCGTCGCCCAGCATGTCGAGGAAGTAGCCGTCGCCCTGCAGATAGGGCTTGTAGTCGCTGGCGGCCGGGTCGATGCGTGGCTCGCGCAGCTTGTGCGGCGCGGGCGTGCTCAGGCCGGTGGCGAGATCGTGGCGGTCGCCGCGGTCGAGGTAGCTGAGCACCGCGCCGCGCAGGTTGAAGGCGCCGATGCGTGCGTCCGACGTTGCCTCGCGCAGGTCCACCAGCAGCGCGCCGCGGGCGCCGATGATCTCCACCGCCGTGCCCTTGATGACGGCGGCGCTGTTCTCCTCGATGCCCAGCCCGCGCGTGAAGCCGAGCGCGCGCATGGCGGGCAGCATGCGGCCGATGCGGCCACGCTTCAGGAAGTGCTGATCGATGAACAGGTCAGGGCCGACGAAGCCCAGGCCGCGGTCGTACTCCTTGCCCTGGCGCCAGATGCCCTTGAGGATCTGCAGGTTGTCCTGCGCATCGCGGAACATCATGCGGCTCATGACCGCCGCGCCGGCGCTGGTGCCGGCCACGACACCGCCGCCCGCCTGCACCGCACGGATGGCCTTCAGCATGGCTGTGGGCTCGCCGCCAGGCTGCAGCGTGTCGACGATCAGCTCCTGCGCGCCGCCCGAGAAGAACACCCCGCGCGACCCGGCAACCCGGGCGATCAGCGTGGCGTCGTTCAGATTGGCCTGCAGGTTGGCGCCCTTGAGCCGCGGCGCCACGGGAATGGCCTCGGCGCGCGCGCCGCGCTGGTTGAGCGCCGCGACGATGCCGGCAGCGCTGCGCTCGGGGTTGGCCGCCGCGGTGGCGAACACGGCGATGCGCGCGCCGGCGCCGCCGGCCTCGTCGACGATGCGCTGCCAGACGGCATCGTTGTCCAGCCGCAGCGCGCCGCCGATGACGATGGCCGTGCCCTGCGCCTGCGAGGGCGCGGTGAACGCCAGCAGCGCGCTGGCCAGGAAGGGGATGAGAAGGCTCCGCATGAGGCCATCTTGTCAGCGCAACTGGCGGGGCAGCAGCGGGTTGCACCTCGTTGGGTCGGCCCGCGCAATTCCATGTCGCATCTGCGCAAGAGCCTGGTGCGGCTGTGGCGCAAGGGCCATACGCGATGGCCGGCGATTGCCGGGAAGCGACGCGCACTTGCGTGCAAGCGACCTGTGCACCGAAACCCCATGGGCAGGCCGGGAGCGCCTCCCTAGAGTGAATTCCAAGGCAGCCGCCCGACCTTCCCATCCATCCGAGGCCTTCATGACCCCCAACCGCTCCTTCCACCTCAGCACGCTCGCGCAGGCCGCGCTGCTGCTCACCGTGTCGATGTCCTGTGCCCATGCGCAAGAGCAGAAGCTCGAACGCGTGGAGGTCACCGGCACGAGCATCAAGCGCATCGATGGCGAGGCCGTGCTGCCGGTGGATGTGATCAGGCGCGCCGACATCGACAAGGCCGGCGTGACGACGGCGGCCGAGCTGCTGCAGAAGATCACCGCCAACGTCGGCGGCCTGACCGACGGCGCCAGCATCACTGACCAGTCCGGCGCCCAGCGCGGCTTCAACGGCGCCAACCTGCGCGGCCTGGGTGTGTCCAGCACGCTGGTGCTGCTCAATGGCCGCCGGCTGGCCAACTTCGCCAGCCCCGGCGACAACGCCGGCGTCGACCTGAACAACATCCCGGCCGGCGCGATCCAGCGCGTCGAGGTGCTGAAGGACGGCGCCTCCGCCATCTACGGCACGGATGCGATGGGCGGCGTCATCAACTTCATCACGCGCAAGGACTACCGGGGCGCCGACCTGAGCGCCTACGCGCTGCGTACCGACGAGGGCGGCGCGGGCAAGACCACCTTCACGGCCTCGGGCGGCTTCGGCGACCTGCGCACGGACCGCTTCAACGTGTTCGCCGCGGTCGACGTGCAGAAGCTTGAAGCGCTGGACGCCAGCCAGCGCCGCTTCATCCAGGAATACAGCCTGCCGACGCGCCTGCCGCCGCAGACGTCCAGCAACAGTTTCCCTGCCAACGTCGACCTCACC
>SEEY01000635.1 GCA_004211235.1 Rubrivivax sp. | reverse complement strand
CTGCAGCCCAGCCCCGATGGCCGCTGGCTGCTGGGCACCGACCTCGGCCGCGACCGCCTGCTCCTCTGGCCGCTCACGGCCGCCACGCCGGACCAGGCGCTGCATGAGCTGGCGCTCAGCCCCGGCTCCGGCCCGCGGCACTTCGTCTTCCATCCGCAGGATGCCGGCCTCGTCTACGTGCTGCAGGAAGAATCGTCGACGCTGTCCACCGTCGCGCTCACGGCCGACGGCCCGCGGCTGCTCGACGAGGTCAGCGTGCTGCCCGCCGGCTTCAGCGGCACCAGCTATGCGTCCGACCTGCTGGTGGCGCCGGGCGGCCGGCATCTCTACGCGCTGAACCGCCTGCACGACAGCCTCTCCGTCATCGCCCTCGCCGAGCCGCGCCGGCCGCGGCTGCTGGACCACCACGCGGTGCACGGCAGCTACCCGCGCAGCGCCTGCATCGCGGGCGAGCAGCTCTACATCTGCAACCAGCGCAGCGACCAGCTCAGCCACTTCGACATCGGCCGCCCCGAGGCGCCGCGCTACACGGGCCGGCAGACCGCCGTGCCGAGCCCCGCCGGCGCCTGCGCGCTTTAGACTGGCCCGCATGAAGCAAGCCGCCTTTCTTCTCCTGCTCGCCGCCACGGCACAGGCCGAGCCCATCGGCTCGGTCGACACCGTCTTCAAGCTCATCGGGCCGGACCACAAGATCGTCGTCGACGCCTATGACGACCCCAAGGTCGCTGGCGTCACCTGCTATGTGTCGCGCGCCAAGACCGGCGGCATCAGCGGCGCCATCGGCCTGGCCGAGGACAAGGCCGAGGCCTCCATCGCCTGCCGCCAGGTCGGCCCCGTCGCCATCAGGCAGCCGCTGGCGCAGCAGGAAGAGGTGTTCAACGAGCGCATCTCGCTGATCTTCAAGAAGTTGCGCATCGTCCGCATGGTGGACCCGGCGCGCAACACGCTGGTCTACCTGACCTACTCCGACCGCCTCATCGACGGCTCGCCGAAGAACAGCATCACCGCGGTGCCGGTCGGGCGCGAGACGCCCATCCCGCTGAAGAAATGACCTTCACCGACGCCCTGTTCGCGCTGATGCCGATGCAGGCGCTGGCCGCGGCGCTGGTGCTCATCACCTTCATCGGCTGGCGCGATGCCAATGCCGGCGGGCGCTGGGCGCAGGTGGGCATGGTGGCCGTGTCGCTCGGCCTGGCGCTGGTGAGCCCGACCCTCTTCGACCGCATGACGGCGCCGCACGGGCTGGCCAGCGCCGGCCTGGGCCTGGTCAGCGTCGGCCTGTCGGCGCTGTGGTGGGCATCCTGCCTGTGGCTCACGCCGCGCCCGGGGCGGGCGGCCATGAGCGCGGCGCCGGTGGTGCTGGCGCTGGGCCATGCGTTGCTGGGGTCCCGCCCCGACGCGGCGCAGACGCTGGCCGACCTCATCCTGGCGGCCCAGCTCATCTGGCTGGGCGTGGCCCTGACACTGCCGGAGCGCAGCCAGGTGCTGCAGGGCCTGAACAGCCGTCGCTGGCGCCTGCTGGGCCTGACCGCCGTGCTGCCGCTGCTGACCGCCATGGTGGCGCGCGCCGCGGCCACGCTGCTTGGCGACAGCGCTCCCTGGGCCGACCTGCTGCTGGCCGTGGCCGGGCAGCTCGCCCTCCTGCTGGCCCTGCCCATGCTGCTGCTGGCCTGGCGCGGCCAGACCGAGGCCGAGCTGGCGCGCCTGACGCAGACCGATGGCCTGACCGGCCTGATCGACCGCGACGCCTTCACGAAGCGCTCGGTCGACCTGATCTCGATGGCGCGACGCTACGGCGAGCCGCTGGCTCTCGTCGTGCTCGACCTCGACGACGTGGACGACCTACGCGAGGAGCGCGGTGACGATGTCGCCGACCGCGCGCTGGCGCTGTTCGCCAGCTGCGTGCAGGCCCAGATGCGCCTGGGCGACCTCGCCGGGCGCCTGGCTGGCGAGCCCTTCGGCGTGCTGATGGCGCGCTGCCTGCCCGAAGGCCCGCAGGCGCTGGACGCACGCCTGCGCGGTTGCCTGGCCGAGCGCTCGGTGGCCGAGCTCGGCGTGGCGCTGTCGTTCAGCGCGGGCTGGGCCAAGCTGCGCCCGGGCGACCGCGGCCTGCTCGACCTGCAGCGCCGCGCCGAGACGGCCCTCTACGAAGCCAAACGCGGCGGTCGGGGGCAGCTGATGGCAGAACCTGGGGTTGCCGACTGATGGCCTCCGCCGACAACCTCGTTGACGAGTGGGTCGGCCACAACCTGCTGACGAGCGACCCGGCACTGCTGGCCGCACTGCGGGCGGCGGCCCCGCAAGCCCTACCGCCGCTGACCGCCTACGGTGCCGAACTGGGCAGCGCCGAGACCGCCCAGCTCGCGCGTGACGCCAACCGCCACGGCCCTGTGCTGCGCCAACTCGACGCGCGCGGCCGGCGCATCGACGCGGTCGATTTCCACCCCGGCTGGCACGCGCTGCTGACGATGTACCGCCGCCAGGGCTTGGTGGCGGACGTCTTCTCCAGCGACACGCCCGGCCGCTGGGCCCACTTCGCGGCCGGCTGCTACCTGCACGGTCAGGTGGAGGCCGGCTCGCTGTGCCCGGCGACGATGACGCAGGCCGCGATTCCCTTGCTGGCGCGGCAGCCCGCGCTGTTCGGCCCGCTGCGCGACAGGTTCTTCAGCCGCGCGCACGATCCGCGCGATGTGCCCATCGCCGACAAGGCCTCGATCTGGGTCGGGATGGGCATGACCGAGAAACAGGGCGGCTCCGAC
>SEEY01000634.1 GCA_004211235.1 Rubrivivax sp. | reverse complement strand
CGAGCGGATGCGGCCGAGCGCCACGGCCACGTAGCCGTGCGAGGCGATCTCGAGCAGGTGCATGCGCGAGCTGGCGCCGTCATCCGAGCAGGCGCCGTTGCCGAAGACGTAGAGGCCGAGTTGCCGGGGCTTGACGGCATCAAGCTTGGCCGGGCGGTAGACGACGTGGTCGGGCAGCGAGGCCACCTCTTCCTTCAGCGCCGGCCACGGGCCGCTAACGGCGGTATCGGGCGGGTCGGCGGGCGTCCCGGAAGTCTGGGCCTGGGCCGCCAGGGCAGCGCAGGCGAGCAGCAGCGACGAGACGAGGCGGGCAGGCAGGCGGGACGAAGTCATGCGCGGCAATGGAAGTGGCGGGGCGGCGGATTCTGTGCCGCCCGGTCCGGGCGCGGCGGGCGCAGCCGCCAGGCGAGCGATGAAAGAAGTCAGGCAACCGATACCGGCTTGCGGATCCAACACCGCAACGCAGGCGGAATCGCGGTCTTCACAGCGGACCTCACCCCGCCGCCAGCGCCCTGCCGATCAGGATCTTCTGCACCTCGCTCGTCCCCTCGTAGATCTGGCAGACACGCACGTCGCGGTAGATGCGCTCGACGGGGAAGTCGCTGAGGTAGCCGTAGCCGCCGTGGATCTGGATGGCGTCGGAGCAGACGCGCTCGGCCATCTCGCTCGCAAAGAGCTTGGCCATCGCGGCTTCCTTCAGGCAGGGCCGGCCGGCATCCTTCAGGCTGGCCGCATGCCAGATCAGCTGGCGCGCGGCCTCGATCTGCGTGGCCATGTCGGCCAGCTTGAACTGCACCGCCTGGTGCTCAAAGATCGGCTGGCCGAAGGTGACGCGGTCGCGGCTGTAGCGCAGCGCCGCTTCGAAGGCCGCACGCGCCATGCCGACCGATTGGGACGCGATGCCGATGCGCCCGCCCTCCAGGCCCGACAGCGCAATCTTCAGGCCCTGGCCTTCGTCGCCCAGGCGGTTGGCGGCCGGCACGCGGCAGTTCTCGAACAGGATCTGCGCCGTGTCGCTGCTGTGCTGGCCCATCTTCTCCTCGATGCGCGCGACGGTGTAGCCGGGCGTGGCGGTGGGCACGAGGAAGGCGCTGATGCCCTTCTTGCCGGCGACCTTGTCGGTGACGGCCATGACGATGGCGACGTCGCCATGCCTGCCGCTGGTGATGAACTGCTTGACGCCGTTCAGCACGTAGTCGTCGCCATCCCGGACAGCCGACGTGCGCAAGCCGCCGGCCTCGGAGCCGACATGCGGCTCGGTCAGGCAGAAGGCCCCGAGCATGTCGCCGCGCGCCAGCAGTTTCAGGAAGCGCTCCTTCTGGTCGGCATTGCCGAAGGCCATCAGGATGGAGCAGACCGGGCAGTTGTTGACGCTGACGACGGTGCTGGTGCCACCGTCGCCCGCGGCGATCTCTTCCAGGATGACGGCCAGGGCCAGGTAGTCCAGGCCGGCGCCGTCCCACTCGGTGGGCACGGCCACGCCGTAGCAGCCCAGGGCCGCGAGGCCCTTCAGCTGTTCGGCCGGGAAGTGGTGGGCCTTGTCCCAGGCGGCGGCGTGGGGGGCGATCTCGGCCTGCACGAAGGCGCGGATGGCGTCCTGTACGGCGAGGTGGTCTTCGGGTAGCAGCATGGTGAGCTCGACCTCGGTTGGGGGTGAGCCATTGTCCGCGGCGAGTTCAAGCGGGGCGGAGCGGAAAACGCACGGGCGCCGACTCGGCCGGCTCGGCGTCCCCCCGCCAGGTGCGGATCAGCAAGGCGTCGCCCTCCAGGCTCAGCCGCTCGCGGATGCCGACCTCCAGCGCCTGGCCCTGCAGCCTGGCGAGGCGTTCGGCAGCAGGCAGGCCATTCAACTGCTGACTCAGGCCAAGGGCGGTCTGGTAGAGCGCCACATCGGCCTGCCGGAGCACATAGGGCCTGAAATGCGGCCGCGCCACGTCGACCAGGATGCCCCCCACGGTATTGCGCCAGCGCATGGCGCTCCACCCGGACATCGTCTCGGGCTCCGGCTCAGGCTCGCTGCGCGCGCTCCGCGCCAGCGCCGCGCCCTGCAACTCCCCTTGCGCGCGCACCTGTGCCAGCCACTGCTCGTCCAGCATCTGCCGGGTCAGCTCGGGCAGATAGCCCAGGCTCAGCAGGCCGGCCCATCGCTGCAGTGGATTGGGCTCCGCGCCGAACATCGCCTCGCTGCGGTTGCCGATGTCCGCTGTCGTCTCGCGCCCGAAGTGCGACTCGGCGGCCATCCAGAAACGCGGCTGGAGGATGCGTTCGGGATATGGCTTCAGCCACGCGGCCGGCAGGGCGCCATCGCCGGGCGGCTGCCGTGCCGCCCATTGCGCGAGCAGCACCTGGTGGCGCGTGATCCAGCTCCAGGCGATGGCCTGACCGATCAGCGTCTGCGCGCCCGCGGCGACGTGGCGAATGAAGGCATCGGCCCGCTCCCAGGCCACATGCGCCTGGCGAGCATCCGAGGCCAGCACCGCCTCCATCTGCAGCCAGCGCAGGCAGGTCGACACCGGTCCGAACTGCGGCAGGGCATAGGGCACCACGACATCGGCGCCCTGGGCATGGGCGAGGCGCATCTGCACCGGCTCCTGATAGTCCGCCCTGCCCGCCAGCGCCGTACAGCGTTCGCCGAAAACCTTCGCGGCGGCCCTCTGCGCTATCAGGGCATCGGCCGACGCCTGCCAGTTGGCGACGCAATCGACCTTGGTCGGATTGCATGTCCAGAGCTCCCCGGTAGGCAAAGACAGGCGCTGCGCATCCG
>SEEY01000633.1 GCA_004211235.1 Rubrivivax sp. | reverse complement strand
GAGGTCGGCCCCGTCGCCTCGGATGATCGCCAGCATCACCGCCCGCGGCGGCGTGCCAGCGGCTTCGCGCGAGACCCACACGCCGTCCTCGGTGCGTGGGGACTTCACCGGGATCATGCTTTCCGCGATGCGCCGGTGTTCTCGGTCGACAGCCGCGCGCAGATCAAGGGCGAGGTGGAGTGGCTGGCGCTCGCCGGCACGGTGGTGATGAGCGCGCTGCTGCTGGCGGCATTTGCGTCGCCCGTGGCATTGGCGGTGGCCATGCTGCCGGTGGCCACCGGCATCCTGGCCGGCATCGTCACGGTCAGCCTGCTGTTCGGCAATGTCCACGGCATCACGCTGGGATTCGGTTCCACGCTCATTGGCGAAGCCGTGGACTACGCCATCTACTACCTCATCCAGGCCCGCGGCCAGGGCGGCACCGGGTGGCGGTACTGGCTGCGCGGCAACTGGCCCACCGTTCGCCTGGGCCTGCTGACCTCGCTGTGCGGCTTCACCGCCTTGCTGTTCTCCGGCTTCCCGGGGCTGCAACAGTTGGGCGTGTTCTCCATGGCCGGGCTCGTGGGGGCGGTGCTCACCACCCGCTTCGTGCTGCCGGTGCTGATGCCGGACGGAGCGCGCGGCCAGGGCTTGCGGCGCCCGATGGGGCGCGCTGCACGCGCAGCGATGGCGGTGTTGCCGCGCACGCGCTGGCTGTGGCTGGCGCTGGGCCTGGCCTCGGTGGTGCTGGTGGTGCAGCGGGACGGCCTGTGGAAAGCCGAGCTGTCGTCGCTCAGCCCGGTGTCCAAGGAAGCCCTGGCGCTGGACGCCAGCTTGCGCGCCGACGTGACCAGCGGCAGCACCGGGGGGGCCTTCGTCGTCGTGCAAGGCCCGGACGCCGAGACCGCGCTGCAGCGCGCAGAGGCTGCAGCCTCGCGCCTGGAAGGCCTGGTCAACACGCAAGCCATCGCCGGTTTCGACAGCATCACGCGTTTCCTGCCCAGCTTGCAAACGCAGCGACAGCGCCAGGCGGCCTTGCCCGACACCCCGGCCCTGCAGGCTGCGTTGACCGAGGCCACGGCGAATGGGCCCCTGCGCGCCACGCGCCTGGCGCCCTTCATGGAAGCCGTCGCCCAGGCGCGCCGCCTGCCGCTGGCCACGCCGGACATGGCCCGCGCCAGCGCGCTGGCGCCGCTGCTGGACGCCCTGACGCTGCAACACCCCGACGGCCACTGGACGGTGCTGCTGCCGGTGCAGGGCACGGGCGAGGCCGTCGACATCGCGCAGGTGCGCGCCGCCCTGCAGGGCCTGCCGCAGACCCAGGCGCTGGACATCGGCGGCGAACTCGGTCGCATGTACAGCCGCTACCTCGGCGAGGCGCGCGGGCAGGCGGCGCTGGGCGGGCTGGGCGTCCTGCTGCTGATGGCCCTGGCGCTTCGCAACGGCCGCCGGGTGCTGGCGGTGAGCCAGCCGCTGGGGCTGGCCGTGCTGCTGTGCCTGGGCGGCCTGGCGCTGTTCCACGTGCCGATGGGCATCCTGCACCTCGTCGGCCTTTTGCTGGTGGTGGCCGTGGGCTCGAACTATGTGTTGTTCTTCGACATGCTGAAGCATGGCGGCGGCACGCCCGACGACGACACGCTCTCTTCACTGCTGCTGGCCAACATCACGACGGTGATCGGCTTCGGGCTCACCGCGGCGTCGGACATCAAGGCCCTGTCGGCCATCGGTTCCGTGGTGGCGCCAGGGGCGCTGCTGAGTTTCGTGCTTTCGGCGGCCTTTGCCAGCAGGGCGAGCGCGCGCCCAACATCGATGTGACAAAATTTTCGGAGCATCGCGGCGCTTAGACCGCCCCAGTACGCCGCGAGCGCACCGGCCGCGGCGCCGTCACGCCGGCCCGACCCAACTCCCTGCCCACTTGCCGTTGCCCCTTCGTCCCATGCCAGCGCACGCCGAGCGCTCCACGCCCCGATGGCCTTGGCCCCCTGCGTTGCGCGCCAGCCTGGGCCTCCATGCGGCGGCCGGGCTTGCTGCGCTGTGGGAGCCTGGCGCCTGGCCCTGGGCTCTGTCCAGTCTGGCGATCAACCACGTGGGGCTCTCGGCCGCGGGTCTGTGGCCACGCAGCACGCTGCTGGGACCCAACGTGAGGGTTTTGCCCGCTGCGGCGGTCGAGCGCAGTGAGTTCGTGCTGACGCTGGACGATGGCCCTGATCCCCAGGTCACGCCCGCGGTGCTCGACTTGCTGGACGAGGCCGGCGCCAAGGCCACCTTCTTCGTCATCGCGCAACGTGCGGCGAAGCACGCCGGCCTGGTGCGCGAGGTGGTGCGCAGCGGCCATGACGTGCAGAACCACAGCCTGCGTCATCGCCACGACTTCTCGACCCGCGGGCCGCGGACGTTGGCTGAGGAGATCGGCAGCGCCCAGGCCCTGCTTGCCGACCTGACCGGCCAGGCGCCCCACTGCTTCCGTGCGCCCGCCGGGCTGCGCAACCCCTTGCTCGACCCGGTGCTGCACCGCCTGGGCCTGCACCTCGTGAGCTGGACACGCCGCGGCTTCGATACCCGCGACGGCGACGCTGCCCGCGTGCTGAACCGCCTGATCGGCCCGCAAGCCCGCTCCCTGGCCGCGGGCGACATCCTGCTGCTGCACGACGGCCACGCGCGCCGCACGGCGAGCGGCCGGCCCGTGCTGCTGGATGTCCTGCCGGCCCTGCTTGGCGCAGCCCGGAATGCCGGCTTGCGCACCACCACCTTGCGGGCGGCGCTGCCGACGCGGAGCGCGCCATGAA
>SEEY01000632.1 GCA_004211235.1 Rubrivivax sp. | reverse complement strand
TCGCTGAACTCCTCCTTGCCCGGCACCAGGCGGGCCATGTTGAACTGGCCGCCGATCTCGGCTGCGCCGTCGAACAGCGTCACCGCATGTCCGCGCTCGGCCAGCGTCGTCGCCGCGGCCAGACCCGCCGGCCCGGCGCCGACGACGGCGATGCGCTTGCGGGTTCCCTGCACCGGCCGCACGACGATCTCCTGCTCGTAGGCCGCGCGCGGGTTGACGAGGCAGGTCGAGACCTTCTGCGCGAAGGTGTGGTCCAGGCAGGCCTGGTTGCAGGCGATGCAGGTGTTGATCTCGTCCGCCCGGCCTTGGCGCGCCTTCTGCACGAAGGCTGGGTCGGCCAGGAAGGGCCGCGCCATCGACACCATGTCCGCCGACCCATCCGCCAGCAGCCCTTCGGCCACGTCCGGCGTGTTGATGCGGTTGCTGGTGATCAGCGGCGTCGAGATGCCTTCTTGCCGCAGCTGCGCGCGCAGCTTCGCGGTGACCCAGGCGAAGCCGGCGCGCGGCACGCTGGTGGCGATGGTCGGAATGCGCGCCTCGTGCCAGCCGATGCCGGTGTTGATGAGGGTCGCCCCGCCGCGTGCCACACGCCGCGCCAGCTCGACGACCTCCTCCCATGAACTGCCGTTGGGAATCAGGTCCAGCATCGACAGCCGGTAGATGATGATGAAGTCCGGCCCCACCGCCTCGCGCATGCGCCCCAGGATCTCCAGCGGCAGACGCATGCGGTTCTCGTACGAGCCGCCCCAGCCGTCCCTGCGCTGGTTGGTGTGGGTGACGAGGAACTGGTTGATGAAATAACCCTCGGACCCCATCACCTCCACGCCGTCATAGCCAGCCTCGCGCGCCAGCCTGGCGCAGCGGATGAAGGCGCGGATCTGCCGTTCGATGCCGCCCGCGCCCAGCTCCCGCGGCGTGAACGGGCTGATGGGGCTCTGGATGCGCGACGGCGCCACGCACAAAGGCGAATAGCCATAGCGGCCGGTGTGCAGGATCTGCAGCGCGATCTTGCCGCCCTCCGCGTGCACGGCGCCGGTGATCAGCTTGTGCCGCCGCGCCGCGCCGCTCGTGGCCAGCGTGCCGGCGAAGGGCTTGGCCCAGCCTTCGATGTTGGGCGCGAAGCCGCCCGTGACGATCAGCCCCACCTCGCCGCGCGCCCGTTCGGCGAAGAACACCGCCATGCGTTCGAAGTGCCTGCGCCCGTCCTCCAGGCCGGTGTGCATGCTGCCCATCAGCACGCGGTTCTTTAGGGTCGTGAAGCCCAGGTCCAGCGGCGCGAGCAGGTGCGGATAGTTCATCCAGGCCATGCTACCGAGCGGGAGCGTGCAGAAATTGGAGGGTTGTCCTCAATGGCGGCCGGAGCGCGCAGCAACAGTTCTTCACCCCGTGCTAGGTGGCGGAAATGGTGATGCCCCCGGCTTGGGTTCTAATCGCGGCTCCGCGTAATTGGGATTCGGCCCGGCGGTTTGGTTTTTTCGGAGAGTTCTCGATGCGATTCACCCCCTGGGCCACGCGACTGGTCCTGACGCTGAGCCTGTCGGCCACCGCCCTTCTGACCGCCTGCGGCGGCGGCGGCGGCGGCGGCAGCAACACGCAGGTTCGCCTGCTCAATGCCACGCGCTCCTATGCCCAGCTGGATCTGACGGTCAACGACAAGACCATCAACAGCAAGGTCGGCTACGCCAGCGTCGGCGAATACGGCACCGTCGACACCGGCAGCACCGCCAGCAAGGTGCTGACCAGCGACGTCGGCACCAGCGTCAGCGCAACGACGCCTACGCTGAACGCCAACAGCAACTACACCTACATCACCTTCGGCTTCGCCGGTGCCGTCGGCACGCGTCTGCTGGAAGAGAACCAGGAAGTGCCGGAAGCCAACAAGGCCAAGCTGCTGGTCTACAACCTGGCACCCGACGCCGGCGCGCTCGACGTCTATGTGACGACGGCCACCGACTCTCTGGACACCGCCACCCCGCTGACCACCAACCTGGCCGGCGGCTCCGGCAGCGGCTACATCCAGCTGAACTCGGGCACATTCCGCGTCCGCGTGACCGGCTACAACAAGCGCACCGACCTGCGCCTGGACATCCCCGCCATCACGCTCGACTCGGCCAGCGTCAACACGCTCATCCTGACCTCGTCGGACGGCGGCGTTCTGGTCAACGGCGTCTCGCTGGTGCAGAAGGGTGCCGTCAAGAGCTTTGCCAACACGCAGAGCCGTGTCCGCACCGTCGCCGCGCTGGCCAATGCCGGCACCGTGGCTTCGACCATCAACGGCCAGCAGATGTTCAGCAGCGCGATCAGCCCGCTGATCAGCGACTACGTCACCACCGCGTCGGGCGCCAGCACGCTGAACGTCGCCGTCAACGGTGCCAACGTCAGCTTCACCGCACCGACGCTGACCGCCGGCACGGACACCACGCTGCTCGTCTGGGGTGACCCGGCCGCGCCGAAGCTGTCGGTGATCAACGACGACAACCGCCTGCCCACCGTCAACGGCAACGTCAAGGTCCGCCTCATCAACGCCATCGCCGCCCAGACGGCCGGTGTGTCGCTGAACGTCGACTTCAGCGCCGTGGCGTCCAATGTGCTGCCGGGCCAGGCCTCCACGCCCAACAGCATCGGCTCGACGGCCGCTTCGCAAGTGGACGTGACGGTGCCGACGTCGTCCTCCGCCATCTACACCAACGCCACGCTGGCCTTCCCGGCCAACAGCGTCTGGACCTTCTTCGCCGTGCCGACCACGTCGGGCGTGACGACGACGTCG